>CAMAXT010000046.1 GCA_945862295.1 Pseudobacteriovorax antillogorgiicola | reverse complement strand
TCAGCCTTCGTCATGGAATTAATCATGGCTTTGATTTTTCCAAGTTCCTTATCATCAACATTCATGCCTTTCGGAAGCATGTTGCCGATTGGGAGCTTGGCCATGATGTCTTTTAATGGTCCCATGTTTTGAATCATGGATAGCTGTTCATAGAAGTCATTGAAGGTAAACTGACCCTGAAGCATCCGCATTGCTGATTCTTCTTGGTCTTCTTTAGCGACTCGTTCGAAGTCGTGCATAAGGCCGACTATATCGCCCATTCCAAGGATTCGACTAGCTAGGCCTTCTGGGCGGAACTCCTCGAGACGGTCGAGGTCTTCACCCATACCGAGGAATTTAATCGGTGTGCCGGTAACTTCTTTGATACTTAACGCCGCACCACCTCGGGCATCGCCGTCGAGTTTTGTCATGATGACGCCTGAAAGTTTCAGGCGATCGTTGAATGATTTTGCGGTTAGAACCGCGTCCTGACCCATCATTGCGTCGCATACTAAAAGGATGTTGTCAGGTTTAGTTGCAGCTTTAATATCGTCTAGCTCTTTCATTAGAGCGTCGTCGATCGTGAGTCGACCAGCGGTATCGAAAATAATGGTGTCGCAGTTTAACTCAAAGGCTTTCTTGATTGATTGACGGCAAATTTCTACCGGTGTGGCATCAGGAATGTGAAAAACGGGAACGCCGACTTTGTTACCTAAAACTTTCAGCTGCTCAACCGCTGCAGGTCTGTAAATATCTGCTGCCACAAGCATTGGCTTGCGCTTTTTTTGATTGATGAGATAACGGGTGAGTTTACCTGTTGTGGTTGTTTTACCAGCTCCTTGCAGACCGACCATCATGATAGTTGCCGGGCGGTTACCTGGCAAGTTTAGGGACGAGTCGACAGGTCCCATAAGATTTATGAGTTCGGTCTCGCAGATTTTTACAAAGTGATCACCGGCATTGACGCGAACTGCACCAGCACCTTTACCTGCTTTTGTTTGAACCGTTTGGCCAAGAGCTTCTTCTTTAACGCGCTCAAGAAACTTCTTAGCAACACCATACTCAACGTCCGCTTCTAAAAGACTTCGTCGGATATCGTTTATGGCATCGTCAATGTTGTCTTCTGACAGTGTTGTTTTTCCACGCAGACGATCTTTGGCCTGGCGAAATCCATCACTGAGGATATCGAGCATGTAGCAACTCCAAGAAATCTGACTTGATTCGCCCAACAGACAGCGTTCTGGGCATTAAAATCCGAGCCTTAGGCTATATCCTTATTAGAACAGGCAGTCAAATGTTGATAAGTATAAGAAGATGGGGGCATTTGCGGATAATAAATTAAGTTAAATCAGAGAGTTATTGCGGAGAAAAGAGAAGGGCTCAGCAAGCGCTGAGCCCTGATTCGCTTAGTTTTTTACATAGACTGGTTTCAGGACTTTGGATTGAGTATCTGTACCCGTTTGCGCGTAGTTCGCCTTGTTGTAAGGCATGTAAACTACAGCGCTACCTTTAGCTGCGCCTTTGGTTAAAGACACTGTCTTCGACGAACCAGCTTCGATGCTGACGATTTCAGGGAAGTCATAGAATGCGCCTGAACGAGCTTTCGGCTCGAGATCGATCCATTTGTCTTGGTTGCCCAAAAAGTCGTCGCCCTCTGGTGTTGTGCTTTCAGCAATGATTGCAACTTTGACTTTTAAGTCACCAGCAGCTGTCTTAGAAAGTTTGCTAAGATCAGCGCTGACAACAATCAAACTAGAGTGATTGTAGGCAAGTAGGTCTTGGCCATCAAGGATCGCTTCGGAGTAGTCAGCAGACGTTACGCTTGGGAATGCTTGTTCAAACGTTCTGCGGATGTCTCTTAGTTTGCTTGCATCTGTAAGAACGCTGAAGAATTGGCTGTTCTGCGCTGCGTTGCCAGAAAGAGTCTGGAGATTTGTTCCTAAAAGCTCTTGATCTGCAATGCCGTCGCCGTTGCCATCAATAAGAATCGATGCTTCACATAAGTGCCAGGTTGTAACAGGGCTATAGAGTTTCAATGCGACTTGCAGCATCTCAACTTCTGCACCGTCGACAGACTTTTTAAGTACGCGCCAGCCTACTGACTCAAGGTCACAGATGGTGTTACGAGCGATGTTTGCTCGGCTGCTTTCTTTACGGCCATCTTTACCAAGAAGGTTGAAGATCAATGCTTCGCCAGCTGTTTGACCTTTGTTCTCAATTGTTAACTCAGATACTGCGTCAAGGTCGTCAGAAGATGACGTTGCAGATACGTTTAATGTACGTGCATTGAGTCTTCCGGTTTTGTTAACAACAGCTAGAACTGGAATCTGATGAGCTACGCCGTCGCCAGTAACTTTGATGAAACCATCAAGTTCGAATGATGCATCGCGGTTGGCAGAGGGAGGAGCGATCTTGATTGTCAAAGGCAGAACTTTGCTTTCGCCAGCAGCTAACACGACAGAAGCAGTAAGGCTTACTGAAAGGCCTGCATCCAAAGCCGGTGTGAGGCTAAGTGTCACTGGTGCGCCAGTGATATTTGTGACTGTGATGTCTTTACGAACAGTCTTGCCAGCTTCAACAGGGACTTCACCGAGAGAGACCGTAGCTGGAGAGAAAACAACTTTAGCAGATGCTGCCTCGAACGTTTGGACTCGGCCGGCACCCATGTGCGCAACTGGGTAAACAACGGACGCTTGATCGTCGATTGAAACTGAAGTTGAAACAATAAGTGATTTGATCTGACCAACAGTTAGAGTTGGGTATTTTTGCTTCAAGAGCGCTGCAACACCTGAAATGTGGGGAGCTGCCATAGAAGTGCCGCTAAATTTAACGCCTTTGTCACCCGCGCCCATTTGTGCAGAAATGATGTTCGCGCCTGGAGCAGCAACTTCTGGTTTGATGAAGCCGTCAACACTGCGTGGGCCACGTGAAGAGAACGATGTCAGCGTGTCCACGAGTTCTGGACGTTCGAATTTGTCATCGGTTTTGAACTCAATAACAACGTCACCAGCCGGCAAGTCAGCTTTTAGACGGTCACCGAGGGTTTTCGTGATCATGATCGCTGGAATCTCGAAAGATCCGTCGCCGCCCATCACAAATGCGTCACCATCGATGTTGTTTGCGACAACAACACCGATTGCGCCGGCCTCTGCTGCGCGACGAGCTTTTTCCGAGAATGCAACTGTACCACGGTCGATGAATGCGACGTTGTCTTTAACCGCTGCTTTTTGAGCGTCAGTGAGATCAACAGCGGCAAGCCCAAGGTAAACTAATTTGCCGGTGACTTGGCCAGCATCAGCGATTGGTTTAGCGAATGAAGCTTCCAGTGCTTCAGAGATGATGCGTGCGCCAGCTGGAGTTTTGAAAGCAACTGCGTTGAATTTCCAGTTGTGGTCCATGTTGTCGATTGAAGCAGCAACTGAAATTGCTTTGTCTGAGGTTGAAGGTGCACCAACAATGTAGTCGTTTGTACCGCCCGAGTTGCCAGCAGAAGCAACAACAACTACGTCGCCTTTGACAAGATTTTCGACTGCTTCAGTGTAGAGAACGTGCGGTGTACCGTAACCTGAACCAAGAGACATGTTGATAACGTCTAGGCGGTCTTCAGCATTTTGGTCGGAGTTCGGATCTGCAGAGTATTCAAGTGCGGCGATAACAACCGCATCGCCTGTTGAACCATCTTTGCCGAAGACTTTGATTGAATGAAGAAGGGTATTTGGTGCCACGCCTGTGTAGGTTTCTGTGCCATCACCAAGACCAGCAACTGTACCGGCGACATGCGTTCCGTGTCCGCCTTCATCGATCGGATCGTTGTCAGGGATTGGAATATGTTGTGCAAAGTTAGGAGAAGACGAGTCGAATACAGTTCCTACTAGGTCGATACCACCGACAACTTTAGTAGTAGGGAATGATCCTGACTCTAGCAGATCGGGATTGTTGTCAGTGAAAGCTTGCGGAGTGCCAGCACCGCCAAACATTTTGTGAGTGTAGTCGATACCTGTGTCGATGATACCTACTGAGGTGCCAGCGCCGTCAAGATTGAGATCACTTCGGGTTTTTGTGCCACCAATCCAAGACACCGAATTGAGAAGTTCCAGAGTACCAGACTCAAGATTTGTCTCGGTGTTGGTGATTGAAACAGGTGCCATGCGTTCAAATTTTTTTTCTTTTTCAACATAGGAAACTGAAGTTAATGCGCGGAATTTTTCTTCCAAATGTTTAGGTGCGACAATAGCGATCGCATTGAGAACCATCTTGTATTTATAGAGAACTTGAATATCCGCAGACAAGGTTTTCAATTCTGTAATAAGTTGATCTTGCTCTGTTGCGATGGTTGCTTTCAAAGCCTCATCAACAACAACGTCAGTCCCAACTTTTTTTGCAGTAGCAAGAAGTGACGGTGTCTTTAATTTAAGAATAGCGATGAAACGGTCATAGTTTTGGGGGCGATTTGAGAAAGCAGATGGATCACTCTCATCTTCATTTGATTTACACGCGGTAACTGCAAGTGCTAGCGCCACTGACAGGGCCAATGCTTTGCTAAACTTTTTAGCTAGGCTAATTCTCATGTACCACTCCTATGAACGTCTAAATAAAGACATAAATTTGTGTGCTTCTGGAGTGCGCCAAACGGACACCCAGAGTCTCTCGAATTGCGGGAGCCTTGGCCAATCAGCAAGAATCCTGCCACGAAAAACAATAGTTTTTTCAGTTAGTAGGGAAAAGTTCAATTATTTCGGTGGTCTCAAATTGTTACTAGCTGATTCGTGCTGAACTCATTTTTATACCGGAAAGCAAGAGTGCAATGGCAGGCAAGTAGGTGGGTAACATGTCGCTTAAGATGCGCATTCGAGCAGGGTTTTTGTAGTCCGAAAATGGCCAGGAACACACTATGTTTAAAAAAATTTTTAACGTTATCGGCGGTCTAATTTTTATGGCATCGGCATATGCTTGTTTTCTGCTTATTGTTGTTCCTTTGATTCATACCCAAATTCAGCAGACGCTGACAAAACGGATACCCAAACAAAACGTAAGTTCGTCGATGCCGTATGCAAAATGTTTTCGTTTACCGACATCGACTGGAATTATCGATGGTATGCAAAAGTCCTACGATCATTCGTTGAACGTAGGACTGTGTATTAGGACCGAAGCAGAAGGTTACATGAAGATTTTAAAAAGGGGTGAGCAGCTTAAAGAGTCTGTTGTACGCCCCAAGATGAAATAACGGCTCTTGGTTTTTTTACAGTCCACTCAATTAATCCGGTCGCAGGCGTCGCAGTTAAAGACGCATCATCCCACTCGTCAGGATTCTCGGGGAGCGCATGGACGGTGTAGCTGTATTCACCTGTTGGAAGTCGGAGTACTTTCGCGCGACCGTTTGAAACGACAAACTCAGTCTCACTAGTAATCGAATCCGCCAGGTAGCCTTCAAGGTATTGTTCCGTTGCAATGCTGGGATTTGCTCTGTCACAAAGTGCGCGTGTTGAATCACCAGCCATAGAAAGGTTGATTGCGATTTCCATGAGCTGCGGATTTTCCATAAACAAAGGATGCCAGCAAGGTCTCTGTGGCTCTTCCGCTGTGCCGTCTGTCTTCCAAAGTTTGATTGAGGCGGTGGCGAGATTCCCGTTGACGTCAGCTTGCGGTTTAAGTTGGACAAAGAATTGACCTGAAGGTGAGACATCTTTGGGAACTCGAATAGTTAGCGAACCCAGTTTACTTGTCGCTTCAAATAGCTGACGCATGAAATCGATTTCGTTTATCGTTTTTGCTAGCCCGAACATTGCGGCTTCGACTCGGAATTCGCTTTCTTTTGTGCAGAGAGCTTTCTGCCATTTCTGGCTGGTCATAACGATAGGGACTTCTTGCGGGAGATTTTCTCTGACGATATTACAGAATGTATCGAGAGACTTTTCAACTTGGTCAGATTGAAGAGCGTTAGCAATCTGAATGCCGACTGCAAGACGTCGGGCCAACAGGTATGGCTGGCGGCTCCATTTGCGGATCATGGCGGTGCGAACACCGATAAGTTCTTGTTTTGCAGACTCGGGATCAACCGAGGTAACTTTGCAAAACCAACCCATTTTTTTCGCAGTAATTTGTTCACAGTCTGGACCAACAGATTCGAGGTACTCGCGAATTTGATCAAAGGATTCTGTGGTGATTTCTGCTTTTGATTTACCTGCTATCCGGCTTGCGCAGACTTGGGTATTTATTTTGTCCTTGATTGGTAGGGGGGATGGAAAGCCCATGGTTGATTCGTCAATTGTTGCGCGAACCGTCTCGTTTTTGCCATCACCACGAATCGCTAAAGCTGTTTTGTGATTGCCGAATGCCGAATGTGTGACGATCTCCAAATTTAAAACAGAAGGAGCTGGTTGATCGCACTCTGGGTTAATTACTTGGCCAGCGAGGAAGTCTTCGCCGTTAATTTTATATATGAGATCAAAGCGTTCTTTTGCTTCTGCTTCTGTAAGTGCAAGAGGAGCAAGTGGTGGCATGACGTTAACATAGGAATCAGGAATTTTTGGCGATGCAGCTTCGTCGTTAGACTTGCGTGCAAGCTGACAGCTCGCGCCAAACATGATTGTTCCTATCACAATTGCAAAGGAAAAATTTTCATGTTTAGGGAGAGATTTAAAAGAGTGTGATTTCTTGAACTGCGATATCAATTTTTTCATGAAAACCGCCCAAAGCAGGGTTTGCCGCTTCAACTGTCCATGACAGAGGCTGGCAGAATTTTAGGACATAACGAGTGACTTCTTCACCGTCTTGGTTTTCCATCACTACATGTACGTCTTTTAGATCCGAGCGGTCTTGCATCGTGCTCTTCGCCCACAGATAAAGAGATGGGTCTGTAACGAAATCACGTTTAAAAGAAATGGTTTTGTATGTGTCGCTCATTTCGATTTCAGAATCAACGTCGAGTAGACCTTCGATTGAATCGAATGTGCCGTAATTTACGCCGTCAATTTCCACGTAAGCGCGAAGTTCTTTCGAAGCAAGGCCTGCAGTGGATTTTTTAGCGACGTAAAAAGGTATAATAAGTGCCAATGCAAATAGTATACGCGAGCATACTTTGATAAATTTTGCATTTCTTTTCTTCAAGATGACCTTCCGAAACAAATTTTTTATTGATAACTATATGTTAGCATGTGATCCAAAACGTTACTAGCACCGAATGAAATTTTTTAGTTGCTTTTTCTTTTCACAAACATTTCTGCTACTCAAGTATGAATCGGTCATTTGTCGCTAAACCTTAGCGATGCAGTCGATTTCGACGTTGACATCCTTTGGAAGGCGCGCCACTTCGACCGTTGCGCGGGCAGGATAAGGTTTTTGGAAAAATGTGCCGTAGACTTCGTTGACCGTCAGAAAATCGTTCATATCTTTTAGATAAATTGTAGTTTTTAGAACTTTGTCAAATCCTGACCCAGCTTCCTTCAATATTGCTGCAAGGTTATTAAGCACCTGGCGAGTTTCAGACTCGATAGAACCCGCCAAAACGTGGCCTGTCGCGGGGATTATGGCGATTTGCCCACTAACGAACAATAGATCATTCATCCTGATGGCTTGAGAATATGGACCGATGGCTGAAGGAGCGTTTGCTGTGACGATTTCTTGTTTCGACATGTCGGGTTCCTTATGTGGAATTTGCGAAATAGTCGCAAAAAAACCTGGTCAGGTAAAACGTTATTCACTGGGCCAGGTTTATTTTTAGAATCGGACTTTTACTCTACGAAAGATGTTCCTTCGCGATACCTGCTTGGCATTCGGTGCGAAGTTCGGCGATAGCTACGCGTGCTTCATCGGGAATGTATTTTTGCTTTTCTGATTTCTCGATATAGGTCAAAGCCTCTTCGTAACGGTCCATCGCTAAGTAGGCTTGAGCTGCATGTAGATAGAGTTGCCAAGAGAGACTTTCGGTTCCCTTGCCGGTCTCTTCGAGCCAAATGATCTGCGGAATTTTTTCCATGTCGCCGGCAACACCTAGAGCTGCAGTATATTCAATCAGGAATTGATCAGCTCGTTCTCCCTGTGCGTAAAGCTTTTCAAGAAGGTTGACCTTCATATAGCGGTCGCCAGAAGTTGAGAGGCTCGCAGCAAGCGATAACCCGGCCCAAGAGTTAAAACGGGTGGCGAGTCGCATAATCATGTCCGGATATGCTTCGCCGTCGGTAACTTCCCGCAGGCGGGTCATAAGTTCCCATAAAGAATGATTGTTTGGCTCAGCTTCGAGGCCAGATTCGCACCAGACCAGAGCTTCATCCAAACGAGACTGGGCGAAAAGTATCTGAACGATATTTATGTATGGAGCTGGCTCAGCCGGGAGAATTTCTTGCGCCGAGCGGAGAGCGTCTTCAGAAAGTTCAAAATTTTCCATGAGCATCGCAGCGACACCAATCCCAAGCTGGCAACGGAAATCCGGGTGAGAAAGAAGTTCCGGGTGCTGATCGACCAAGCCAAGAACTACTTCCGGCAGATCCATTGCGGTGAGTTCGTCGATTAGATCGGCCAGGATGTCAATCGATAGGTCTGATTTCGCACCGGCAACGCTTAAAAAATAATCAGCAAACTGTTTTCGGTAGGTTTCATCGTAAAGAGGATCGATCTCTCCTCGATAGCTATCATCGGATATGGCGAAGAATGCTCGGACTTTTGGTCCCATCGGGTAGTTTTGAATATGGTCAGGATTAGTCATCAAAATTCTCCTTTTGCGACTTCGGCGCGTCCTAGGAATCGACGTGCGGGCATCTTGTCATCGCTTCACTTCTTACAGCTCCGAGGCGGCGTTGTACAGTGGATTGGGAATCATGTTGCCTGCCCTATAACCCGATGATAGTGTGGGACTTGGCGCGAAGTGGTGAAAATGACTAGATTATCAAGACATTTATGTGGATTGATGATGTAGTTGCATGCGTGAGAGACTGTTTTCAGAATCTCACGCGCGGTATTTTTTTCGAACCTCCGCAGCTTTTCATGTAGTACATCATTGGTGGCACCGGAGCAGATACTGATGACAGCTGAATCCTCGTCTCAACCTAGCTATAACGAAACTCTCGCGAAAAAACTGGCCGAGAAATTTCCCGCTGCAGGCGTTAAATTTACAGCGAATCCGAAACACAAAGATGAAGACGTCATTGAGATGAAGTCGACGTCAGTTCTTGAAATCGCGCGAGAACTACAGAAACATTACCCACATTTATTAGATGTATGCGGTGTTGACTATCCAGAGCGCAGTGAACGTTTTGACGTGGTTTATCATTACGCGAATACCGAAGACAGACGGCGCTTACGCGTAAAGACTAAAGTCAACGATGGCGCCACTTTGCCTTCTGTGACGTCGGTTTACAAATCAGCAAATTGGTTTGAACGTGAAGCATTCGATATGTTTGGTGTGCGCTTTGATGGTCATCCAAACTTGCGCCGCATTCTTTGCCATGAGGATTTCGTCGGCCACCCCCTGAGAAAAGACTATCCTGCAGATCGCAATCAGACCCTGCAGACACCTATGGAGCATATTTTCGCGAAAGATCGCGAGCGTATGATTGCCGAAGAGGAAGATCATCTTTCCGACCGAATTTGGATCAACATCGGTCCTGCTCACCCGGCTACGCACGGTACCTTGAGGTTCATGGCCGTATTGTCTGGCGAAACAATTGAAAAAATCGATGTCGAAATTGGCTACCTCCATCGCTGTTTCGAAAAAATGTGCGAAACACACGATTACAATCAAGTTATTCCCTACACCGACCGCTTAAACTACTGTTCTGCGCCTATCAATAATAATGCTTGGTGTCGTACTATAGAAAAAATGATGGGCGTGACTGTTCCGCCGAGAGCACAAGCTATCCGCATGATTTTGGATGAGTTTTCGCGCATCATCGATCACTTTGTTTGCATTTCGACAAACGCAGTCGACCTTGGTGGTTTGACGAACTTCTGGCTAGGGTTTAATGCGCGCGAAAAAGTTTATGACTTGTTCGAAAAACTATGCGGTGCACGTTTGACGGTGTCTCTTTCTCGCATCGGCGGCTTGGGTTTTGATTTGCCTAAGGGCTGGGTCCAGCAGGCGCATGAAACAATGAAAGTCATCGAGCAGGCACAAGCGGAACTCGACCTTCTTCTTACAAAAAACCGAATTTTCGTTCGCCGTATGGTTGGCGCCGGTGCGATTACGAAAGAAAGCGCAATTAACTGGGGCTTCATGGGCCCATGTTTGAGAGCAGCCGGTGGCGCGATTGATAATAGAGTTTGGGATCCTTATTACTTCTACGATCAAATAGATTTCGACATCCCAGTCGGTGACCGCGGCGATAGTTACGACCGCTACATGGTTAGGATGGAAGAAATTCGCCAATCTCTTCGTATCATCAAACAAGTGCTAGCAAATATCCCAGCGGGACCAGTGAAAGTCGATGATCCAGCGGTTTCTTTGCCAAGTAAGCAAGACGTGTACGGAAACATCGAAGGCCTAATGAATCAGTTCATGATGGTTATCCACGGTGTTCAGCCACCAGCTGGTGAGATTTACAGCGCGCATGAAGGTGCGAACGGGGAGCTTGGATTTTATGTTGTGAGTGATGGCTCAGGTCGTCCTTACCGCGTTAAGTGCCGTCCGCCATGTTTCGCTTTGTTTCAAGCATTTCCTGAAATGGTTGAAGGTGGGCAGTTGGCCGACGCAGTTGCAGCATTGGGAAGCATTAATATTATCGCCGGCGAACTTGATAGGTAGTTACCAGAAAGACGCCGCTGTATTTGGAGTATCGAAGAATGAGTGTTTTTTCTGAGGGACTCAGAAAGAAAATCGACCATTACCTGACCCGTTACGAAACACGTCGGTCAGCGATTCTGCCTGTGTTGCATTGCATTCAAGACGAGCACGGCTGGATTAAGCCTGAGCATATTGAAGAATTGCATTCCAAGTACGAGTTGGACCGGGTCCAAGTTAAGGAAGTTATTACTTTCTACGATATCTACAAAGACAAGCCGACACGCAAATTTCTAATCCGCTATTGCCAAAATATCACCTGCACGATGCTTGGTGCAAAAGAGGCAATCTGCCGGATCGAAGATCATATTAAAAAATTGGAAGCTGAACTGGGTGACGATACACCGTTCGGTCTCGAGAAGTTTCCGTGCCTTGGAAAATGTGACGGTGCGCCAGTGATGTTAGTGAATAAAGAACGGGTCGAACACGCGACGGTTGATAAAATCGATGGCTTGCTTTCTAAATACGCACCGTTACCTAAGTAATTATATCGGCTGAATCTGGTAGACGAAGTAGACAGAAAGGGCGGAGGTCCGGATTGACACAAGAGAAACCAAAAATCTTACTCAAGTTTGAAGGCATGCCGAATGGCCGTGCGCTAAAAACTTACATGGCGCACAGCGGCTACGAGGCTCTTAAAAAAGCCTTCGCGATGTCCAAAGAAGATGTCATCAATGAGGTTAAAGCCTCTGGCCTAAGAGGTAGGGGAGGGGCAGGTTTTCCGACCGGTCTTAAATGGTCGTTCGTTCCAAAGGACATGCCAGGTCCAAAATATTTAATCTGTAATAATGACGAATCAGAGCCAGGAACTTTTAAAGATCGGCATCTGTGTTCAGTCAGTCCGCATATGGTCATCGAAGGTATGATCATCGCTGGATTCGCGATCGGCGCAAACAAAGGCTACATCTATACTCGTTACGAATTTCAAGAAGAAATCGGCCAAGTTGAAGCGGCGATCAAAGAAGCATACGAAGCTGGTCTTCTGGGAAAGAATATTCTTGGATCTGGTTTTGATTTCGATCTCGATCACTATACCGGCGCTGGCGCTTACATCTGCGGCGAAGAAACTGGCTTGATCAGTTCTCTAGAAGGTAAAAAAGGCCAGCCGAAACTTAAGCCGCCATTTCCAGCGGTCTCCGGTTACTTGGCTCGCCCAACGATTGTGAACAACACAGAAACTTTAGCGAATGTTCCTCATATTATTTTGAACGGCGCGAAGGAATTTAGAAAATATGGTTCTGAGAAAAGTCCTGGAACCAAGCTGTTTTCAATATCTGGCGCACTTGGGAAGCCAGGCGTATACGAAGTGCCGCTTGGTTACAGCTGGAATCGGTTCTTGAATGAAGAAGCCGGCGGCTTGCTGCCAGGTCTATCTTTGAAAGCTTTGATTCCAGGAGGCGCATCGGCACCACTTTTGACGCCAAAAGAATGTGAAGATCTGACTCTTGATTACGAATGTATGGCAGCAAAAGGAACAATGCTTGGATCGGGCGCCATAATGGTTATCGATAACAGGCAGTCAATGGTCGAACTGCTTCGTTGCACGATTGAGTTTTTCGCGCATGAGAGCTGCGGCCAATGTACTCCTTGTCGCGAGGGAACAGGCTGGCTCAACAATATCATGGTTGGTATCAATGACCGTGAAGTTGGTGCAGACAGCGTTGACCGTTTACATCTCGTGTCTAAGCAAATGGGCGGACGCACCATTTGCGCATTAAGTGATGCTTGTGCAATGCCGGTGATGTCATACGTTCAGAAATTTAGCGACGAACTGAAAGCGCATCTTGCGAAAGGATAATGATAAGTGAGTCAGGAAACAGTTACCTTTTCTATTAACGAAAAAGAAATAACAGTTCCTAAAGGCACTACCGTTATGGAAGCTGCTAAGAAGAATGATGTGTATATTCCACACTTCTGCTGGCATCCAGGACTTCCCATCGCTGGTGTATGCCGGTTTTGTATGGTGAAAGTCGACGGTCGTCCCAAAATGGAGATTGCTTGTAACCTGCAAGCGACCCCCGGGATGAAGGTCTTTACGGAGACTCCTGAAGTCAAAGACACTCATAAATGGGCTCTAGAGTTCCACTTGGTGAATCACCCACTCGATTGTCCAATCTGCGACCAAGCAGGCGAATGCCGGTTGCAGGATTATTACATGGAAGTGGGTAAATATAAGAGTCAGATGGAACGTCCAAAGGTACTCAAGCCGAAAGCTTTGCCAATTGGTGATGACTTGGTTCTTGATACTGAACGATGCATTCTTTGCGACCGCTGTGTGCGGTTTGAAGAAAAAATCACTAAGACTGGCGCGCTGGGTATTTTCAACCGCGGAGACCGCGCTGTTGTTGGTACTTATCCGGACAAAAAAATTCATCATAATTATCAGACGAATCTTGTGGACATCTGTCCTGTCGGGGCGTTCACTTCAAAAGATTTCCGTTTTAAACAGCGTGTTTGGTTTTTGAAAGATAAGCCTTCGGTCTGTCCTGGATGTTCGACTGGTTGTTCTGTCGACGTTTATGCAAAGCCGGAGGTTCGCTCTTATTTTAGGGTCAAACCAAGAGAATCTGATGTCAATGGCCATTGGATGTGTGACGTGGGAAGAAAAACCTACCGCCATATGAACCAGGAAGAACGTTTGCGTAGCGGTATCGTCACTGGCGCGGACGGCTTTAGAACCAGATCTCGCTTTGATGAAGCGGCCTCTGTTTTGGCGGCTAAACTTCTCGAAGCTGATACTAATGATATCGCACTATTGGTCTCTCCTCAGTACACCTGCGAAGAGTACAATGCGTTTTTTAGCTTTTTTGTCGGCAAACTTGGTGTAAAGAAAGTTTTCCAGTGGCGTGAACCAACTGAAAAGATCGAAACTTTTGACGGTATTCTTTACCGCGGGGACCACAATCCCAATACTCGTGGCTTAGCAGATGCGTTGAAAAAACACGGGCTGCCTTCAGATGTCAAAAATGGCTTTGATGATTTAGCGCGTTCGGGTGCCAAACTTGTAATCGCACTCGTGCCGGAGATTGGCTTCCAGTATCCGTCACTAAACGCACAGATTTCGAAGCTGGAAGAACTAAGCTTCGTTTCGCTTTGGACAATCAATGGCACAGTCTTTAGCCACAAAGGCATCGCTCACGCGATACCAATGAAAGGCTACGCAGAGAAAAAAGGTACTTTCGTAAACTTTGAAGGCAAAGTCCGGGAGCTAGCGCACGCATTTCCGGCTGGTTCAGATGATGCTCGTGATGTCGTAGAAGTTGTTGCTGTTCTTTCGGAAGTACTGTCACATTCAAATTGATTAGGGAGCCTGGTTCCTATGGGTGTTATAAAAGTCGCATTGCCACCTGATGATAAGAATCTGTTCCAGATGGCTTATGGCTATTTCGTTACAATCTCATCAGGCATGTTCAAAACTTGGTCGATTTTCTGGAAACAGATTACGAAGCAAGAAAAATCCAACACTCTTGAGTGGCCAGAACAACCGGCAACTTACAGTGACCGGTTCAAAGGTAAGCACTTCCTAACGAAAAGAGAAGATGGGCAGATTCGTTGCACGGCCTGTTTCTTATGTGCGACTGCATGTCCTGCTCAATGCATTCATATCGAAGCTGGCGAACATCCAACTAACGAAATAGAGAAATTTCCTGTCCGGTTTGAAATCGATATCTTGCGTTGCGTATTTTGCGGCTTTTGTGAAGAAGCCTGCCCTGTTGATGCGATTCGGTTAGGCCCAGAGTATGTCATGGCGGGTGGCGCTGGCGAAAAATGGGTTTATACGAAGGACTACCTCGCAGACAGAAGTGAACTAAATGGTGGAATTGTTTCGGTTAAAGTAGAAAATACGAAGCACTATACTGTCGACACTGATTTGCACGGCGACAACTTGTTAGCAACCGATGCTCCACACATGCATCACTAATGAAGAAGACCTTGGTCCTATTCAGGCACGGTGAGGCTGAAAGCAGCGGTCGTGGCGATCATGGGCGGAAATTGACCGTTCGTGGCGATGCTCAATCTACAGCGACTTTTAAAGCCCTTTTTAGCTTAAATCTCGGTAATTACTTTTTCTTAGTCAGCGACGCTGTAAGAGCACGCCAAACGTTTGCGTCGTCCGGCGCTTTTTTCAAAGATCCAGAACGTGTAGAAGACCATAGGTTATATTTAACCGGAATTGAGAAAATGCGCTCGGTTCTGAAAGAGATCGACCTTGGATCTGACGTAAACACGCTAGTGATTGTCGCCCACAATCCTGGACTGAGCTTAGCACTGGCAACTCTCGCTGGTGATGTGACTGGTCTTAGCACTGCTGATGCAGCAGTGCTAAATATTGAAGCAGATGATTGGAATGATGCCCTAGCGATGGATGGTTGCTGGGACGTTAATATCATTCTCAGAGGCTGATCGTTCGGTATCTGGGCCAATCACTAGGAAATGGCCTGGTACAGAGTAGCCACTTTTTTTCTGGCTCGAAGTTGGCTTCGCTGATTTCCTAAGATCGTCACCTACTTTTCTACGTAGATTTCGAAGTGCCGCAATCGCCGTAAGATTAGAATTCTGCATTAGATCCTCCACCTAAAGAGCAGATTTTTAATAGGTAGTTGTTCGGTTGCTTTTTGCTTGGCTTTAGATGGGCATTTTTTGCCTAGGTCGGCACAATAAAAAAAGCGCTGGGATTGCCAGCGCTTCTCTAAAATCCAAAGTCAAAAAATCATTTCGTTGGAATAAGAGGCGCTTTTTCTGCCACGACACAGCGGTCAGACGGAAGATTTCGAGCCTGCTTATTTATTCTGTAGAGTGTTGTCTGAACGTTTGCGCTAAGTTTGGGTTGACCGAAAGTTTGGAGCCACCAGTCGGAAACGAAGAGCGCTTGGTTGCCTTTGAGGTTGGTATTGAAGAACACACCTTTGAGTTCGAAGTATTTCTTGTTTTCAAAGAACGTGTGTGGACCGTATGACTTGTTGGCGTAAAACACATTGTAGATTGCAAGAGTCGTGTTAACGGTCGTACCTGCTTGTTGAGTCATATTGTCTGCAACCGCTTTAAGACCAGCTCGCAATTGTTGTAGCTGTTGGGCCATTGGTGCTTGGCTTGGACCAGCTGCTGCAAGAGCGGCTTCGAATGCCTCGAGTTGTTTATCCATATGATTGCTTGCACCGAAGTTGTCAGCGGCTACCGCCTGAAGGTTCGCTTCGGCTGCTTCTGCAAAGGTTCCAGCTTTTGAGTCTGCAAGACCTGGGATGATAATAGCACCTGCTTTGCGACCAGCTTCAAACACCGTGAAATAATCAAAGAAAAGTTTGTGCATCATGTATGTGTTTTTGTCAGAGTCAGCGCCGAAGCCCGACAGGGCGTCTTCGTATAGTTTCCAGTCTGGCAAACTTCCATCTCTAGAAAAGGCAGAGACAATATCAATTGCTGTTTCACCGTATTGACGGAAGCCTAGATAGGTGTAGATTCCGGCAGTACCTTCAGAACAATATAATCCGCTTGGTGGTTGGAAAGTGAACGTACTCTGGTAGCCGGTCGGATTAAATCCGGCAGTCTGGGCATCCGAATACGCCATCGTCCGTGCAGTGAAATTATCGTACTTGTTGATCTTGGTGATCTTCCCGTCCCTGTCGACCTTGTCGATTGTTTCGTCTAAATGTTTGTGTAGAATTTCTCTGAATTCTTTCCAGTCATCTGTGAGGGTGTTGTCATAGTCGAGTGGTTCCATGACCTTCGCCCATTTTACTAAATCCTTCATGTCATCCGGCTTCAGAAACTTCGCTCTTGGACGCAGCCATACAGTCTGCGAGTTAACTTCTTCTATTTTTGTGTATCGGTTCCAGCCACCATCAAAAGTCTTGATGTGGGTCTTTCCGACTTCAACGACCAATCGAGCATGTGCCATTCCGCGTTTTGAATAGAAGATACCAGCATGATTAGGTTGGCCAAAATTTAGGTTGATAAAAATATCACCGACTTGGACGCCAGCTTTTTGCCATTCTTTTCCTGCGCCGTCAAACAGCTGTGAAGCTTTAAGAGTCCCCAGTCGGTTCATCTCTCCGCTTCTAGCCGAAACAACTTTCGAAAAATGCTCGGCCGCTTTACCAGCGTCATCATCTTTTGCCGTGATCATATTGATGTCACCATAGACGCGGTGATTTTTCAGTTGACCGAGGAAATCAGCTTTAAGAGCAGTGATATTTTTGCAGTCGAGGAAGCAACCTTCTCTCGCATCGAACGGCCAACCAGCTCCGGTTGTTGGACCTTCGTGACCGCCGGCGTTACATTTATTGTCGATAACCTTACCACCCTGATCGATGGGTTGGTTATTAACCTGTGGTTTGCTCAGTATTTCAGAGCCCGAATCTCCCGGGGTTTTGCAGGCAGCAAAACTAATTAGACCGACTAATACAATTATTTTTCTATGCACTGTCCAACTCCTGGAAAAATTAAAAGGTGAAGGCTTGAAATATCGAAAGCGAAGTAAAGATGGCGATTGGGATAAACAATAATCCAGTCCTTATATGATACCCGCTTTTTTGCCTCCCCATCAAAGGCCAGGAAAAAACTGCCAGGCAAATCGGAATTCTCGTAGTTTTTTTCTGGATAATTGTCATTTTGCCAAAAATACCGCCAAAAACGACAATCATTTGGTTTTAAACCTGTCCCGTAGTCGCGGAAACCCCAGATATCCTTGCAAAAAAGACCCGTTGAGCTTGAGATTTTCCGTTACAAAATTTGTAAAAACTGTGTGATAGTGTTCGTTCAATCAGAACAAAGAATCAGGAGAGTTTTCGATGGCCGACCAAACGCAGGAAGTAAAGACACAATCCGTTCCTGAGAGAATCCTGCAGCTACTTGAAGCAGAGGGAATCCGCACATTGATTGGTATTCCTGATCCGGGGTTTATCACGATGCATACGCTCGCGGCCAAACGCGGCTGGGAAGTCATAGCTCCGCATCATGAGCAAACCGGTGTGTTCATCTGCGACGGCATTTGGCGGATGACCGGTAAACCAGCAGTTGTTATTGGCAACGAAGGCCCTGGCGTCGCGAATCTTTTACCGGGTGCTGTTTGCGCCTCGAAAGAAAATACTCCAGTAATCATTATTGCGGGCCAACGCCGCCGCGCGTTGGATGCGCAAGTAGCTCGCGGCAGGTTTCAGTACACGCCACAGCCGCGCTTTTTTGAACCTGCTATGAAATTCGTTGGGATCATAGAGTTTCCATGGCAGGTTGATGAAATTTTTCACGAAGCGTTTCGAGCGGCGATGTCAGGTACTCCAGGTCCTGTTTATATCGAATATCCTGAAGACAACTTGACCAAGAAACTTGAAGTTAAGCCAGTTAAACGCCCTGAGCAGTACCGCTTAGTGCACCGTAAAGCAGATCAGCAGTCTTTAGAAGTGGCTGCAGATCTCATTTGCCAAGCGAAGAATCCAGTATTCCTTCTCGGCGCTGGTGTATTTAGTAACCGTGCTCATGAGTCGATGGCAAAACTTGCGAAACTTGTCCCCTGCCCAATCATTAAGACGCCAGCTGCCGGCGGAACAATTCCGGGAATGGAACAACGTTCGTTTCCTTATTCCTATCCGATGGCAAATGAGGCGATTGCTGAGTCTGATCTTGTTATCGCAATTGGTACCGAACTTGGTGAGCCAATTCATTTTGGCTTTAAGTACCATTGGGCTCAAGGCAACGTTGAGCGTAAATGGGTTCGAATTGAGCGCGATGAGAAAGCAATGCAAGCGAATCGTCCTATCGATGGACCTCTACTTGGTGACCTCGTCGACGTCATTCCGCAACTAACTGCTGAGTTGGCTAAGCGTTCACCGATCGCATCTAATCCAAAGACTGCAGTGTGGGCGAAACAATTGTCAGACGCTAATCAACTAATGATTGATAAGGCGCCGCATACCTCTCCTGTTCATCCAGGCCGCATGGTCATCGAAGCGACTAAAGTTCTGCCCAAAGATACCGTTCTAATTCGTGACGGTGGAGCTTCCAGCATGTGGACTGGTGCTTACAACCAGTGTCAAACATCGGATATTTTTTGGTGTTCCAACTTCGGGCACTTAGGGACCGGCTTACCCCATGCAATTGGTGCGCAGCTGGCTGTCGGCAATAATCGTCGTGTTTGTTTAGTGACTGGTGATTCGGCTTTGCTATTCCACATTTCAGAACTGGAAACTGCAGTTCGGAAAAAACTCCCTATTGTGATCGTTGTAAATAGCGACAGCGCTTGGGGACTGGAAGTTGCCGTTTACAATCAAGTCATGGGACCGGATTCTGGTGAAACTGAAGCGCATTGGGGACCAGTTCGATTTGATAAGATTGCTGAAGGCTTCGGTGCACATGGTGAATACGTCGATAAGTCCGAGGACGTTGGTCCGGCAGTGATCCGGGCTTTAGAAGCTGGAAGGCCTGCTTTGGTACAGGTTGCTGTTAATGCGCGTGTAAATGCGTTGAAAGCACCTGGGGCTGCGGAATTCGCAACATGGTACGGCGGCGGACTCTACTAAATTAATTGTAAATAGATCTAAATAACCAGTTCATTCCGAGTGAGTGGACTGGTTGTAAACTTTTCTACCGCCAACATAAGTTGCGTTAACAATACGGTCATCACCCAAGATGATTGTCGCGAAGAGGCGGTCATTATCTGTTGGGGCATTTTCAAGGCGTTGCGATAGAAGCTCGCTGTTACGCCATTTAACTACAACAAAATCTGCTGGTAAACCTGGAATAAAACATGAATCACTCGTGTTTCGGTTGAGAATTTCAGAGCCAGAATGGGTCGCTAAATGCAGAAGCGTTGCTGGTGTAAGCGATGATCCAGACTGCTTTTGAATGTAGTAGGCTTCGCGCATCGACGCAAACATCGAAAAGCTGGTGCCGCCGCCAATATCAGATCCTAAGCACACACGTTGGTTCGTGCTTATCAAAGATGGGACTTTGCAGAAACCGCTGCCAAGAAAGTTGTTCGAACTGGGACAGTGAACAATCGCCGTTTTCTTTCGGGCTAGAAGGTCGAGTTCTTCTGATGTCGGATGTATGCCGTGACCCAACAGCGTATCAGCGGAAAGTAGGCCGAACTTGTCATAAACCGAAAGATAGTTTTTTTCTTTGGGAAAAAGAGCTTTCACTGCTGCTATCTCATCGAGGTTTTCGGCAAAATGAGTCTGGACGAAGGCATCTGGGTACTTTTCTTTAAGATCGCCAAGAGAGCGTAGAAGCTTTTCCGAACAGGAAATTGCAAAACGCGGGTTGATTGCGAATGAACAGTATTTGCTGGTTCTATGCCATTTTTTGATCAGGAAATTTTGATCATTTCCATCGAGTTCTGGGCCACGACAAAGTGGTGAAGGCGCGTTTTGGTCCATTGAAGTTTTGCCAATAACAGCCCTTAGGCCACGTCTATCCGCTTCCGAAAAAAGTATATCCGTCGCCTCTAGGTGATTGGAGGAGAAGATGCCGGCGGTAGTTGTGCCGTTTTTTAAAAGAGCGTTGGTGAATCTGTTTGCCCATTTGGCGGCATAGGAGTTATCGGCAAACTTCTGTTCCTCTGGGTAGGTATATTTATCTAGCCAATTAAGAAGCTTTTCTCCCCAAGATCCAATGATCGCCATCTGAGGAAAATGCAGGTGACCATCAACAAAACCCGGCATAATGAATGCATCGCCGTAAGAGACTTCTGTAGCATTTGGGTTTTGGGGTTTTAGGTCAGCGTAGCCACCGACTGCAATGATTGCTCCTTTGTCATCGACAAGTAATGCGCCGTCAGATTCAGAAATAAGATCTGCGCCCGAAGATGTTTTCTTAGTAAATAAAAGATGCCCGCGATAAATCGTGGCTGGGACATTTGCAGTCATTGTTTGAGCTCAAGCTGTCAGTTTTCAGGTGATAGTCATGACCGAACTATATAGAAAATAAGCACTCTGGCCAACAGCGAAAAGATCTCGCTTTGGTCATCTAGCGGCAGTTTTCGCGATGTTATTTTGCCTTATACGGAGCGATCTTGGTCAGCATTTGACCTAATTGCGCGATGTTTTCGCAATATGTGGTGAATTCTTTTGTAGCTGGCCGTTTGTTGCCATAAAAGACTCTATTAAATATTTCTGTTACGTGCGCAAGTGCGTTTTTACTCCAAGTTCGGTAGATGTACTCGGACCGGTGGAATTCGTCGGGCGTGATATAGTCAGGTTTCGCTAACCCGCAGCCCTCATAATGAGATAGCAGCAAATTGTATAATGAGATTACGAGCGTCATTATGTCCTGCTGCTCAGCACTAGCAGTAATATTTTTAAATTCAGATTTAAACCGCTCCATAGCTTTGGCGAGCTCTGCTTTTGAAGGTAGGTCTTTGTCAGGCGTTATATCTGGCTTTTCTTCTTTTTTCATTTTTCTAACGATAAGAAATACGATCAACGCGGTGATGAGAATAAGAACGACGATGATAATACTTTTGAGAAGTCTGTTGTTAACTGGTTTTTGAACTTTCGGATCGTCAATTTTTTTAAGTGGCGACTTTGATGCTGTTTTTTCCGAGTTTTTTGGAGGTTGTTTTTTGTCAGCGTTTTTTTTAACTGCTGGCAAGGTTCTGTCGGCTTTACCCGTGCTGCCCCCACCCGGTCGATAGTCCCCCTTGCCGTTGTCTAAGGAATTTCCAGCACCACGTTCTGCGTTGGAGGGGGGGGGATCAGATTTTTTGGCAGGATCGGATCTTTTTTCAGAGGCATTTTTCGGATCGGTTGTCACTTGTGAGCCTGGATTGGCATTACCTTTCTGTCCTCCACTGACGCTTTCGATTGCATTTGAATCCGAGCCCGAGCCACTGCCTTGATCTGCTGGCATGCTGGACGTTGCATTTGATTCCATTGATGTCCCTGTCTTTCCCGGTGAATTCAATTTTCCAGCCATTGCATTGCCACTTGCAACATCTGTCCCGGAATTTGAACTTCCTCCTGAACCTGAACCTGAACCTGAACCTGAACCTGAACCTGAACCTGAACCTGAACCTGAACCTGAACCTGAACCTGAACCTGAAC
>CAMAXT010000045.1 GCA_945862295.1 Pseudobacteriovorax antillogorgiicola | reverse complement strand
GCCAATGGAAACACAGTATCTCGCCACTGCGTGAGGTACAGCAGGTAACTCTCGACGGTTAGCGCGAGCTGCGTGTTGCGACTGATGACCCAACCTTCATCCAGATACCTCGATAGCTGGACTAGCAAGCAAGAGGCGGGAGACATCATTGTCAAACGTCCGGTACTTACTTGGTCGCTCCTTGTCATCTTTGCCGTGTTAATTTCTTTCGGTGCCGTCAATCTTTACAGCGCGTCGGGCGGAGACAGTCTTTTTTACACGCACTTAAAACACATGGTCATCGCGATCTCTTCATTCATTGTGGTTGCATTATTTATCAAACCTAGTCATTTGAAGTCGTCCACCTACTGGAGCTATGCTCTAATCTGCATCGCACTCATTGCCGTTCTTGCCGCTGGCCAAATTGGTGGTGGGTCAAGACGATGGCTAACGATTGGACCACTCAATGGTCAGCCGTCAGAGCTAGCAAAAATTGTCGTAGCAATGGTAGCAGCAAGATTTTTCTCAGAAGTTAAACTCAACCGCCCTTACATTATTCGTGATCTGTGGTTGTTACTGTGCATGGTGGGTTTGCTTTCTATACTCATCTTCCCGCAGCCGGACCTTGGTACAGGTAGCTTCTTGCTTTTAATCGTGACAGCACAAATCTGTTTTATGAATATCAACTGGCGCAGCGTCGCAATCATCGCGACGTCTGCGGCTGTCGCTCTGCCGCTTGCTTGGCAGTTTCTACTTTTGCCTTATCAGAAAACTAGGATTCTCAGCTTTCTTAATCCGAGTTTTGATACTCAAGGAAAGGGCTATAACGTTCTTCAATCACTTGTGGCGATCGGGTCTGGCGGGACCTACGGCAAAGGATTTATGAACGGTACACAGACGCACTTGAAATTTTTACCGATGAGTCACTCGGACTTTATCTTCTCCGTTTTTGCTGAAGAACATGGATTCTTAGGCGGCAGTATTATTCTAATCAGTTTCGCACTCGTCGCCTACATTGCGCTTATAATCGCTAAGCAGTCGAAGAGTACGTTTAGTTCACTACTTGCGGTTGGTCTTGCGGCATTCCTCTTCATCGAATTCGCAATCAATGTCGCGATGGTACTTCGAATGTTTCCAGTAAAAGGATTGCCGCTACCGTTCTTCTCGTTTGGTGGATCAAATTTAATCACTGCCTGTATCGCCATTGGCATATTGATCGCCATCGACAAAGACAACCGCGGTAAATTTAAGGCTAAGAGCTGGCAGATGATGAAAAGTTGAATGGAGTTGTTTTGGATCCTATTGTTTTAGCAATCTTTGGCCTGTCTGCATTCGCAGCTATTGGGTCAATCACAGTTCTCGTTCGGAAAAACAGACTTCTGGGTTCTCAGTGCAGCCAGCATGAAACCAAGGCGCAGATGCTGCAGCTTGCGTTTGACGGCATCACCCAAGAGAAGAACGTCCTACTTACAGAACAAAAAGAACTAAATTTTCAAAACAGAGACCTTTCCTCAAAATTGGCCACTGCTGCGGCAGATCTGCGCAACTTCGAAAGTCGGATCCTGGAACAGAAAAAGCAGTTTGAGCAATCTTCTGAACAGATGATCAATCAGTTCGAAGTCCTATCAAGTCGGATCCTCGACGCACAATCTGAGAAGTTCGTAAAATCAAATCATACCAACCTGCAAAATGTTCTTGCGCCGTTAAAGGACCACCTGCAGGTCTTTCAGAAGAAAGTCGAAGACACGCACCTCCAAGATGTCCGAGACCGTTCAATCTTAGAAGAACAAATCAGATCACTGGCTGCGGCAAATGGCCACTTGATTGCGGAAGCAAACAACCTCGCTCGCGCCCTTAAAGGAAGTGCGAAATCTCAGGGCAACTGGGGCGAGATTATGCTTGAGAGGATTCTAGAAAGCGCTGGACTACGTGAAGGTCATGAGTTCATCCGTGAGGGAAGTGGATTGTCCCTACACAACGACGAGGGCAAAGCCCAAAGACCCGATGTTGTGTTAAATTTACCAGACGACAAACACATCGTGATCGATTCCAAAGTGTCACTCATTGCTTATGAGCGCTTTGTTAACTTTGAACTCGAAGACGAACGCGACAGAGCAATTAGAGAGCACATCGACTCGATCGAAAGACACGTGACCCAACTCGCTGGCAAACACTACTCGAAAAACAAAGCACTAAACGCACCGGATTTCGTCCTGATGTTTATGCCAATTGAGTCAGCCTTAAGTTGCGCATTTTTAGCCAAACCAGAGCTATTTCAGATTGCCTGGGCAAAAGGCATTATCATCGCGAGCCCGACGACTTTGATCGCTACGGCGCAAACCATTGCATCGATTTGGCGATTAGAAAATCAGAATCAGAACGCGCTAAAAATCGCTGATCAAGGTGCAAAACTCTACGACAAGTTTGCTGGATTTGTTGATGACATGGAACTCACTCGCAAGTCTATTGACACACTTGAGAAAAACTTTGACTCAGCCATGAATAAGTTGTCCGAAGGAAAAGGTAATCTTATTTCTTCTGCCGAGAAGCTTAAGAACCTTGGTTTAGCCACAAAGAAGAAGATTAAATCGAAGTCACGCGACGATGACGATTCAGAAGCAACGCGCATTATCGGCGCATCGATCGAGTTTTCGTTAGAAACAGAAACTTGACCTCAATCGTAAAGAAGATTTGATGGAACAGGCTCTTGAAGTCCTTCGCACTGTTTTTGGCTATCAGGATTTTCGTGGGCAGCAAGCTGCTGTCATCGAACATGTCCTGAAAGGCGAGGACACACTTGTACTCATGCCGACCGGTGGAGGAAAGTCACTCTGCTTTCAAGTGCCTGCACTCGTTTGCAAGGGTACGGCAGTTGTTGTCTCACCTTTGATTGCATTGATGCAGAACCAGGTCGATCGCCTAAAAGAACTTGGTGTTCGCGCAGCGTATCTGAACTCCTCGCAGAGTCCGGCGGCAGCCAGGGATGTAGAGCGGATGTTGAGAGCGGGAAACCTCGATTTAATCTATGTCGCCCCCGAACGCTTGACTATGGATTCGTGTATCGCTTTGCTAAAAGGCGTTGAAATCTCGCTTTTCGCGATCGATGAAGCCCATTGTATCTCCCAATGGGGGCATGATTTTCGCTCAGACTATTTGCAGCTGTCGCTAATTGTCGAGGAATTTCCTTCTGTCCCCGTTATTGCTCTTACTGCAACTGCGGATGAACGGACCAGGCAAGAAATTGTAAAGCGGCTCCGACTCAGATCCGCTCGCACATTTGTCAGCAGCTTCAATCGCCCCAATATCCAGTACCGCGTTACAGAAAAAGTAACAGCAAAAGACCAACTCTTAGATTTTATAAGATCCGAGCACCAAGACGATGCCGGGATTGTATATTGCCTATCGCGCAAGACTGTTGAAGCGACCGCCAAGTGGCTCGTTCAAAAAGGAGTCAACGCTATTCCCTATCACGCAGGCCTAAGCACTGGCGTTAGGGAGAAAAATCTTTCTAAATTTCTAAAAGAAGACGGGGTTGTAGTTGTTGCGACGATCGCTTTCGGGATGGGCATCGATAAGCCAGATGTAAGGTTTGTGGCTCATATCGACCTACCGAAAAATATTGAAGCCTACTATCAAGAAACAGGCCGGGCTGGTCGTGATGGCGATGCGGCCACTGCATGGATGGTCTATGGTATCCAAGACGCGATCATGCTTCGGAAGATGGCGTCACAAGGTGATGGCAGTGCCGCATTCAAACGCATCGAAGCACAAAAAATCCAAGCACTCCTGGGATACTGCGAACTTACAAGTTGTAGACGCCAAGCGCTGCTCCAGTATTTTGGCGAAGAAAGCCAAAACGCCTGCGGCAATTGCGACGCTTGCATGACTCCCATCGCTAGCTGGGATGCGACGATCGAAGCGCAAAAAGCGATGTCAAATATCCATAGAACCGGTCAACGCTTTGGCGTTGGTCATCTTATTGATGTTTTAATGGCCAGACCATCGGACAAAATTCAGTCATTGAAGCACGATGAAGTCAGTACATACGGCATTGGCAAGGATCAATCCGAAGGTGTCTGGCGTTCTGTCTACCGCCAACTAGTCGCCCGAGATTTGGTACGAGTCGATGACTATGGATCGCTAGCGCTGACAGAAAAATCAAAGTCGATTTTGCGTGGCGAAGAGAAACTCTTCCTGCGCACAAGCAGTTTGAAAGAAGGCAAAGCCAGCACCAAATCGCGAAGTAAGAAAAGAGCCGGTGCGAGCAAAAGTCCAACTCCTAGATACTCGCCAGCTCCTGCGAAGATAGGAAGCGGCAATAGCCTATTCAAAGCACTGTCGGCTCTTCGTCTTGAACTCGCTAAAAAGCAGGATTTGCCTTCGTACTGTATTTTTCACAACGCTACACTAGAAGAGATGGCCCGTCTAAAACCAAAAACCAAATCTGATTTGCTGGAAATCAGTGGTGTCGGTGCCGCGAAGCTGGAAAAGTATGGCCAAATATTTATCGATGCCATCAATCAGCATCATTAGTCTTCGCTAAGCTTCTAACAATGTTATCAGTCGACGAGCTTTCTGATATTTTTTGAAATGTCGTTGGTTTGGTTCGTAAAAACCAGACATTTTTTGGCATATGTCCGCCAATTCGAAAAGACGTCTTCTACTTTATGTATCAATTTTAATGCTTGTGCTTTCTTTAACTCTGCTTTTTCACCAAACTTGATCAAATCTTCGCGCGTGAAAGCTTCCCGTTTTCCATTCAAACTCATCTGATGTTTGCTGGTCCACTCGCCATTTGGATTAAAACTGTAAGCCATATCGTATGCAGGAGAAGGTCGCCAATTGCCGTGCCTGTCCATCAGAAAGGCAATATTTTTCGTATGGTCATCTTGGTTTCGTCCGACAATGTTAAAAACTGCACGAAGGAACTGCTGTTCTAAAGCCTGCTTTGTATTCTGTTTTACAATCCGACGAACCATTTCAAGAGCTTGTTCATAACTGCATGCGCCGGCCATATTGAAGTCATAATGCCCGATTGCACAAAGTGACTGCATATGAAATTTGTCGCCGCCGTCACTTCGGTCAAATCTTTTCGTCATAAAATGAGCCCGCGTGTTTTCTTCCAGAAGACGCGATTCCATCATTTCGATGCCACAATCAATGGCCATGCAGTAATAGGCATATTCGATTCTTCCGAATCCTTGGGGATCAACAAGTTCCTTATCTTTGTTGGCTGAGACACCATCTTCTATTACGCCTTTGAACTCGAAATTTTTGTCCATGGAAAAAGACTGATTTCTATTTGATAAACATCCGCAATCTTCGCTTTGTCGACTTGGTCTTCGACTTCTTTCAACATCTCAAGAATCCTAACGCGAATGGTCTGCTCGGTCTTTTGATCACAGGTGAAAACGGCCGCAAAAGTATAGTTCTCCGTATCACTGAGTGAATCTGTTTTAGCTGCACCCAGCGAACGCAAACTATTTCTCCAGGCCCGGTAGACAGATGAAACAGATGGGAGGTGTAGGTGTTCGACAAGAACTTTGACCGTCTTCTGTTTTCTTTCGATAAACTTAAGCCGTTCGAGCATCGACATTGTTTCGTTGAGTCTAGCTGGTGAGAGTCCTAACTCGCGAGCCAGAAGAACTAAATCTTCGCGAAAGCGCGGTATCAGAAGGGCCATATGAACGATTGCACCCCAGGAATCTAGAAAGTATTCCGCTCGTCCAGAAATTTGATCGTTTGCGCTCGGCGCATTCAGATACTCACTCGCAGTCACATACTGACGCTGCGTTCTGGCGATGAGAACATCTAAGCGTTTCTTTCGTGCTGCTAAACCTGAACGCTCTCGCTCCAACAACAGCTGCAAAAAATCGGTTTCGTCATCTCCTAATTGCAGATGGGTACATGCCAGGTGTAATTGATCTGCACTTAAATCTGCTTTTGCATGCAGCACTTTCGACATATAGGATTTTGGAATGCGCATCTGTTCAGCAAGGCGTTGGAAATTGTCTTCCGGATCGACAGCTTTTCGCTCCTCGACAACAGATTTCAGGATAGAACGGTAGCAATTTAAGCTATATATATTCATATGTTGCATGATAGTTTCCCTGCAAGGAAACTTCAACCCTTTAGTTGATTTCTTTATTATTTAAAGACGCATCCCACTCCGCTAAGATCGAATACAGAACAATCCATAACAATTAAATTTCTCGGGAGGATGACATGTCTACACTGCGGGTGATCGTCGCGACGACGATGCTGTTAGTAACATCAGAGTGTTTAGCTGGCTGGATCAGCGGCGGCACTGGCGAACTAAGGGGGGATTCTGGCAACCCTTGGTTCTTGGATATTCCAGAGCAAGAAGGTGCTCTCACTTATTGTGTTGATGCAGACGAGGCCGCGATGGGACTTTCACGTGCGAATCTCATTGCAGCAGTGTCAGATTCGCTAAATTTCTGGCAGCGCCAAATGCCGGGTGCCCATGTTCCAACGGGTCCTGGCGATTCCAAGGTGGTCGTAAAAACCGGGCCGTTCGTATTCCGGGACCAGCCATGTGATGATAGCTTCGATCTTGCTTTTCAACTTGGCAAGATCAGCACGCCGAAGCAAATCAAATTCATCGCTGACCAGAAAGTCGATCTCAATCACTATGTGGGATTTGCCGCGCGCCTTTCCTATGACAAAAACTTAAAAGGCACTGGTTTTATCTATATCGCCCCTGAAAACGGCTCTTTGAGGCCGGTCGGGGACCAACTCCTTGACAAGTTTTGGACCTCCGATGGAAACATGATGTACCGACTTTCCGCTGTAATAACTCATGAGATTGGGCATGTCTTCGGTATCGCACATTTTGGCGATGCGGGACAATTGATGGGGCAAGATTTTCCGGAAAAAATTGTTACCTCTAACTTCACAGCTAGCCACATTCTTTGGAAGATTAGAGACATGTTTCGGGCTGGAGATAAAACATACTTTGAACATTGCTTCAAAGGCGCAATGCCAACCGATCTGTCACTTGTCCTTGGATTGGCTCCGACCGATACTTGCATCCGAATCAGGCTAACTGGTGATGGGCTATTTATATATGCAACCGATGACATCGACCTACCAATGAAACTTGTAGCACAGATGTTCTTTAAAGATTCAACCTGGCGCGAACGCTATCACGAAGTCACCCGGCTTTGGCTTCCCCAGGACCGCAATGTCTTTCGCGATGTTCCAACTTACGAAAAAGCTCTGAGTGGACCTTCGGTCGTCGAAACTATGGTTGCTGGACAATTAGTTACCATGAATCAGCCAAAAGCCCGGCCAGCCCTGCTAATCGTCGACTCGTTAAATTTCCAATTGGGTGTTGAGGTAAATGGCCAGTTCAATCCGGATATTCTTAATGGCGTTAAATCAGGGTGGCAAAGCCCTCAAGCAAAATAATTGAACGTATTCATTGGTATCGAAACCTCATAAATAAAACCAAATTTTTAAGGAGCTAAATATGAAAAGCTTAAATTTTATCCTCGCAGTCGCAATCAGTAGCCTGTCACTCACTGGAATTAGCGGCGAAGTGTTCGCTGCTCCTAGTCGTGTGATGAAACTAATGCGAGAGCAGGCATTAAAGAATAAGCCAGTAACTAAAGATAAAGGCCTATGTACAGATTTCACCGGCGATTGGACGGGAACCTGTGTTGACAGCGCGGGTGAAACGTTTTCCGAATGGGTCAAGATCAAACAGTGGGACTGCGGATCAATATCGGTCGAAGGGGATGGATACGCTGATGACCTTGAAGCAAATAGCCTCAAGCGCATCGGCAATACAACCTTCAACTACCTAAGCGACTTCAATGCAACTATCGGTATCGAGTGGAATATTGCGCGAAACATCCTAACGACAAAATTCGTTGGCAGCTTTCAAACATTCGGCTCTGTGGGAACAGGTACCTTGGAAGGAAACATGAGTTTTGAAATGAAGGATGATCAACTGATAACAAAGACTCAAAATAAGTCGAGAACGACTGACGGCCAGAGTGAAGAGACATCCGGCGAAGTGTGCACGTATTCAAAGTAGGCCTGAAGGTGCGTAAACATAGAAGCGCGGCTCTTGCCGCGCTTTTACATTATTAACGACCGCATAGCTCTCTGATCTTACGCAAGGTGGCTTTAAACCGTCCAGCGTCTCCAGGTAAGACCTGGAATCCGTCAATGATTTTGAATTCTCAATCAAATAATGTTCATGCTGCATGGTGCATTTTCCTTTTGTGACCAGAACATCCATCACAGGCCCGAATCGCAAAAATATAGTTCGCTGAAATTTGTGATGAACTCTCTTATCACTCAGCAACTTTGTAGAAAAGCAACTCGGTGCGTGTGGTTACTGCTAAAGCAGATTCATCTCGCGCAACACGGACTCCAAAGGGAAACACGTCATTAAGCTGTACGTCGGTCAACGCGATCTCATCCCTAATAGTACAAGTAGCTACATCCAAAATTTTCAAAACCGACTCTTTGTGCACAGAGACAATCTTTTGTACATTGAGTGATCTACTTGACCAAGAAAAATCAACAAAACCTGTACAGTTGCGAACCTCTGTGCCACTCATATCTAAAAGGACCAGTCTATGCTCTCCATTTAGCATGATAAAAGAGCCGTCTTTTGTTGAAGAAGTCCTATCAGCATGCCCAACTGCGATCATGGCTTTGCTGACAGCGGGTGCCGAGATACTGATTTTTGCGGCAGCTGCATGAATATTTTCTAATTGGGCCGCAGCAACGAAGTACTTAATCTTTTGCAGATCCATTTATGTTTTCCCGATAGGAGCTTACGAACCACTATAATAAACAACTTCGTCATCTTCGGCATTATGACTTATGACGAGAAGCTCAGCTGGTTGATCCGATTCGTTGATGATCATATGAGACACCTCTTCACCTGCCTTAAAGGCTACACCCTCGTTCGGAGACAATTGGCGGACAACGCCGTTCAACCAAACACTGGGCTGTCCCGACAAGACATAAATAAACTCTTCACGCTTCGTATGATAATGGGGTGACGATGAACGTCGACCTGCAAGAAGGGTTTCGTGATAGATCTGCAGAACACCTAAACGACCGGCTTCAGAAAGATCGCGCATGATTCCAAGCGGCTCCCCGGTCGAACGAATCGTGGAAACAAAAGAATTCAGTGCAAAAGTATTGATCGACCCAATTTGATCTAGCATAACCTCTCCAAAAATGAAGGGACTACTATTCTGCCTTAGTCGCTGGATCCCAATGCTGGGTCGCCTTGCCATCATTTACCCGCCACATGTCGAACCATGTGGTTGTATATGGCTTACCACTCTTATCTTTCACGTCACGCACAAACGAAACCACTACTAGATCATCTTCAGCGACAACCGAGACAACTTTTGTTTTCTGAAGTTTCTGCGTCAAAGGAGAGGGTTTTCTCTTTAGAACTTCGGTGAAATATTTCACAACAGCTACCCGTCCCGAGGCCGCGTTCGGATTATGTTGAATATAATCTTCGGAAAGATACCTATCCGCTAAGTTCCAGTTATGCGATTCAAGTAAGTCACGAACGATGTGATACACAACCTGTTTATTGGCATGAAGCTTTGGATCAGCGCTGGTAAAAAGTTTGTCAGGATCGGTAGCGGCAGTTACTGCTTCCTGCGCAAAAGATGAAGAACTCGATAAAGAAACGAATAGAAGTAAAGCGGCGGCAAGAAATTTCATACTTTTTCCCTTTTGTGATTGTTTGAGGGGGGGGATAAGGCAAGATAGCGGGATATTCGATTGTGGTCAATTGACCCCTGACGGACGCCGGAAATATTAGGGAAAGGTGAGCGAGACGGTGGCAGCATAGCGTTCAGGTCCAGAGACCGTACCCAAAGCTTCCGACACTAGCCTTTAGTATGATAATGATTTTTATTGTGCATAAAGAAGCTCACCAATCGCGGGTCAGGATTTGGCTTTTTCTACGCGTTCATTTCCACGCTTAAAATTTCCGGTAACACGCGCGAGTGAGTATTGGATGTCTAAGTCTGACTCAGCGCCTTCAATCTCTTCCAGTATTGAGGCGGCTTTACTACCGGTGTAAGTGCGGACATGTTTACCGTTCCAGTAAACAAATAGAGCGTTATCTTTCATGATTTTGAAAGTGAATTGTTTCTGGTTGAGTCGATTTTCTTTTGTCATACCTGCTCGACAAGCTATTAGATGTGCAAGGGAACAAATAGGACAATGGCTTAGCTTTTTTACGTTGTCAATATTAGCTCCACACAGCATTATCTGCCTATGTAGAATTAGCAAACGTTTAAGACAATGCGAGATTTAAGCATGAAACTATATTCAGGAGGATTCTCCCGGTTCTTTCTCGATGACTGGCAAGAAGAGTCTGGTAACGCTAGTAGCAACGACACCTCAGTCGATGACGACGAAGCTACGCCGGATCAAGTGCGCCGCTATTTTGAAGCATTTAAAAGCGAGTTGGCTACTGCTATAAGTGAAAATTCGCCAATCACCCTAGATTGGAGTGAAGCGTTAGATGGCCCGCACTATGTTGTTACTTTAACTGAAGATGAATTTGGCGCTCTGCTAACAATTGCCGCTCGGGTTGCAATCGCAGATAGACGCATGACACCGATATCAACAAGTAGAAAATGGCATGAAGATCCAGCCGTCATCGCTGTTCAAGATGTCGATGAAAATTACCTACCTGTTCATCATCTAGTAAAAGCCGATTCGTGGCTGCCAGCTGATTTCGGGGTGATCATTGAAACTGAAGTTCCTGAGCGCGACCTGATTTTCGGATCCCTAGCGCAGATGGCCGATGCATTAGAGGCTATGCATCCTATACTCAACACGCCCAACGAGGCGACACGCAAACTCTCCACCCAACTTGTGTCTGACGCTCGTGCTGCGCAAGTGGCGCTAAAGCAGATTGTTGATTGGGCGAAGACCCACAAAATGCCGATCCTGATCGAGCCTTAAACTGGGGTTCGGAAGGCAACAAAAAGAAACATTGGATTTGTTCTTAGGTTCTCCGCCGTCTTTGGAAATTTTTGGCTAAGTTCTTCTGTGACAATTCCTTCTGAGATTTTTTCACATAAGAAACTATTCTCAAAAAAAGGGCGGAATATTTCGCTGAGCGGTCGGCGGTAGAAGTTAACCATTTGCTCTACCGTTTAGGTTCGCCAATGTTGGCATTTAATTTAGAAATCTAATACAAGGTAGTGTCAATTTAATTGTGTGAATTCCGGAAGCTTGAATTGATTCGGTATGGGTCTTGATACTCAAATTTCCCGTGTAGGTTTTAGCAGAGGACAGTCGTACTTCGTGACATCCGGTCCGCCTTCGCCAAGGCTACGGCGGACAGCCTTCGCATCGATTCTAAAATAAAACTGTGGTGCTTAATGTCTCTGATCTGGCGAAGCCAGCCGTAGCTTTAGCGAAGGCTGGTGGAGGTAAGGGGATTCGAACCCCTGACCTCTGCAATGCCATTGCAGCGCTCTACCAACTGAGCTATACCCCCAGAATGTCTCCCTAAAAGACGAATCTTGCTTATGCCTTTTAGCCGCCGATCCTGTCAATAGCAGACTGCCCAGCTTATCCAGCCCCTCCACTTTTGCGCTACGACAATATTCGCACTCTACAGGAGACTTAATACGCTATAATATCTCAGGAAATATTCTGTGTGGTTCGACGCACCGGTGTGGGTGGGAACAATAAATGGTTGAGTGCTTTAGGAGGTTGCAGTGACTCAAGATATGTCTAGAGATGGAAGCGAAAACAAATCCCAGTGGATCATCATTAGTCTTGTTATCGCGTTAATCGGTATCGGGCTTTCCATCTATTCAACAATGCATCATCTCGAAGTCAAAGCGACCGGCAAGACCGACGCAGCTTGCAACATCAACGACAAATTCTCATGCGATGAAGTCGCACTTTCTCAATACAGCGAAATCAGTGGGGTACCACTTGGTATTTTTGGTCTTGGATATTTTGCCGCTGCTGCGATTCTTCTACTTGTTGGTCTGCGCGGAGGTAAGGCTGGAAAAGAGCACCTGCAAGGGTACACAGCAATGGTCGTCATCGGAGTTATTACTTCGGTCGTGCTTGGATCACTTTCGACGACGTTAGGATTTTATTGTGTCACCTGTATCGGTGTCTACGTTTTGACTGCGTTACAGGCGGGAACGCTTGCGGTCTCGAGAAAAAATATTCCAGATGGATTTAGCGCGAAGAATATCCTTTCAGGTGGAACGACGGCATTGATCTCAGTAGCGGCCGTGGTTTTGATTTTCAATTTCTCTAAATCTTACCTGACCCCAAGTCCTACTAGTGCCGCAAATAAACCTGACGCTAACCTACCAGTTCTTTCAGCCACAGCAGAAGAGATTCCGATCGCGAAATCTGCCTACAGCGGCTTGGGTGAAGACTATCGCAAGGGCAACGACAACGCAAAAGTCGTGATAACAGAATTCGCCGATATGCAGTGCCCAGCTTGTGCAAGTGTTTCCCAGACTCTCAGCACCATCGCGAAAGAATACGGCGACCGGATCCTTATCGTTTTCAAAAATTACCCACTTGATTCATCATGCAATACATCAGTGCAAGCCCGGATCCATGAGCAAGCATGTAGTGCTGCTATCCTCGCTCGCTGCGCTGGTCAGTACGGCAAATTCTGGCAGTATCACGACATCGCTTTCCAAAGACAATCAAGCATGACTGCAGCGAAATTGCGTGAATGGGGTACAGAAGTCGGTCTAAATGAAGAGCAGATGACAACCTGCCTGAATTCAAAAGACATGAAAGACAAGCTTTCAGAAGACATCGCACTTGGAAATAAGCTTGGTGTTGATTCAACGCCAACTCTGTTCATCAACGGCCGAAAACTGCTCGGTGGCCGCAGCATCAGTGATCTAAAGAGTGAAATCGATCAGCTCTTGAACTAAAGAGCAAAGGAAGTGTCCAGTGAGTTTAGAAGTCAAGTTTGAGAACAACTATCAGCTTAAGTACATGACACAAGCTTTTGTCGAGCCTGTGCATCTTTCGACACCGGCTGATGTGCAAAAATGGCGTTCAGAATGGATGAAAGCACTTTCGTCTTGGCACTCTCCTTACAAAGCATTGATTGACTGTAGTAATCTCGAAGTCGATGACACTCCGGAGGTGGTAAAAGCGGTCGAAATCATGGTTAAGTTTTTCAATGGGTTTTTTCTACGCAAAGTTGTTGGCTTCTCGCCAAACCTAGAGAAGTTGAAACACCTGCCTTTTGAAATGTTTGAAAACATCGACGACGCAAGTGTAGGGCTTGGTATTAGAACGCCAAAAGCAGCGACTCCAGGCGATTTCCGGTCTTCTATTCAGTTCCAGAATCATTTTCAACAGCATGTCATCGAGCTGAATTTCGCTGAACCAGTTGTGATCAATTCGAGTGAGCAGGTCGTCGTTCTAAAAAGCAAGATCATGAATACGCTGATGCAGTGGCATTCAAAGTGGAGCTTGATGATCGACTGCACCAACCTTGAGATCGATCCTGCTGTTCATCCAGATATCCTCCGCATGTTCAAAGTGCTAGGCGGACTCTTTATGAAGGAAGTGGTTGGTTATAGTCCTAAGGGAGCGAAAGAAACCTATCCGTTCCAAGTTTACCGCGCTCGGCATAAAGCCGCCGCTCAGCTTGAACACGAAGGAAGTTTTTCTGGAGATGCTGCTGACTGTAAGTCTAAGAAAGCTTAGTTATCTCTTCCGATGTCGTCACTTCCCACAGTTTGTCCGATTCCCAGTACAGTACATGCGCTCTGATCTGCCGTTTCAGCGGCAGAGTCCAAGTCATCAGTAGATCAAAAGAGACGACTGGCGTCGGGGCATTGAATTTCAAGCGCGTTTCTTGCTCTGCATTTTCAACAAGATAATGTCCGGGGGCCGGTGGCGGATTAACTTCACCAAAGATCTGCGACAAGATCTGCTGCAAATCTTTTCCAGTCAATTCAGGTTGTTCGCCGTTTTCAATAAAAATCATACTGAGACCAATAGCTCTAAATGACTAGCCTTTCAACCGGGGTGTCGTTATAACTGACACCCTATAATGCAACAAAAGTTCATTATAAACCTAAATTTTCAGGCCGAGGTAACGAACGTGCTTCCAGTTGAGATTGTACCTGTTCAGGAAACTTTAGTTTTACGTGCCAGAGGATCAGAGCTTTTGATTCTCCCTCATCACATTCGGCACCTAAAGGGATGTGAGAAGCCAAAAGACTTCAGCGAATATTTTCGCGCAGAAGCTCTTGTAAACCGTCCCGCACGCAAACTGTTTGAAGCCTGGTTGCGCAAAGACGACTCTCTTTGGAAGCGCATCTACATCTGCGTTCATAAAGAAATGGAACTAAAGGACCAAGACGCGGCGGAAGCTCCTGCTCCTAAAAAAGCAGAACCGATAGCTAAAGCTAAAGAAGAGCCAAAAGCTGCAAAAGCCGAAGCTAAACCAGCGAATGTTGAAGCTAAGCCAGCAAAAGCAGAAGCTAAGCCTGCCGCAAAAGTAGAGGCTAAAGTTCCTAATGCTGAAGCTAAGCTAGCTGCTAAAAAGAAAGAAGAAGCGAAGCCCGTCAAAGCTAAAGCTGAAGAAAAACCAGCTAAAAAAGTCGTAGCGAAAAAAGCTGTCAAAACTGACGACAAACCAGCTGCGAAAAAGAAGACTAAATCAGCTCCAGCGGGGACAGCGAAGAAAAAGAAAGGGTAATCCTTTGATTCGCAAATACCTGGTTTGCTCAAAACATCTCTTCCTATCATCCACAAGGCACGACGAGCCGGGAAACAAAGTCCCGATCGTCGAGCTACTTTTGCCAATCAAAGAATTCTGGGAAGTCGAAGAGCTGATGAAAGCTGTCGACTACCTCGTCGCTTCCAACGAAGACCCCATCCTCGTCAACGAAGCCGTGCAGAAGATTTTCAAGAAAGTCGCTCCCTACGCAGTAAACGAAAAGGACCGGACACTTCTCTATGGTAAAGCTAGCTCCTCAACTTAAGCCTGCTATCTTCCTCGATCGAGATGGCGTCTTGAACAAAGATGTAGGGTATGTCTATCGACTCGAAGATCTCGTTGTTCTTGGTGGCGTTGTGGAGAGTTTGACTAAGCTCAAAGTAAAAGGCTTTCTGCTCATCGTTGTGACCAATCAATCGGGAGTCGCTAGAGGAAAATTTGACCTGAGCGCCGTCAGTCTTTTCAACTCCCAGCTGGAAAAAGAAATCGCACGCCAGGGCGGTCCAGTTATTGATGGCTTCTATGTTTGCCCGCATCACCCAGAAGGCATTGTCGAAGCTTTCAAGAAACGCTGCGACTGCCGAAAGCCATCTCCCGGCTTGATTCTCCAAGCGGCAAAAGAGCACAGCATTGATTTAAAAAAATCGTGGATGATTGGTGATAAAGATTCTGATGTTCAGTGCGCCAAAAATGCTGGCGTTCGAGCCATTCTCGCTCAATCAGAAAAATATCCGCAGACTATCAAAAGTGTAGATGTCGCGTTGGATCTAAAAGACGCATTGAAATATATCGTTTAAGATTTCTTAGCTTCTTTTGCTTCACGCAACTTTCTCAATATAATGACTAACCTCGGTCCACACCGTTCGCCAGCGCAGCCGCCGCTTCCGGTACCGATTTTTCTATTTACGTCGGCAACGGTGTCGCAACCATCAATACCCTTCATAATACGGCCGAGAGTGATGCCTTTGCAGATGCACACAACCTTAGCCATCATGCGGATACGTTCTTCTTTGGCGGCATCTAAAGTGCCACTGCTGTCGTTGTTATTTTCGTCATCGGACATAAAAACTCACGTTCTAATTAACTATAGAGCCAACTCAACCAATCCATCCACCTGGCATCGAAAAGTGAGAAGACCACTACTGTACTATTACATACCATATGAAAGATGATAGCCGGAACCAAAGAACCGCCGGCTACCCTGAGGTATTCGCAGATGAGACCAAGAAAAAAGGGGCCAAGTGGCAGGCCCATTTGACCATTTAGTAGTCCTGATAACGTGGGTGCAGTATGGACCCAAGCAAAAATAAGAGCTGAGAACCAAATGCCCCAGACACCCGGCGCGTAGCGTTGTAAAGAGGCACCGATGCCGGCACGAAAGACTAGCTCTTCGATGATTGGTATCCAGAGAACAAATGCGAGCTGAGTCGGCCAATCGACCATTGACGCTACCGTGCCTCCCGCAAAACTAGATATGACAAGTGCGAATGCCAGTCCGACAACAATCACGAGCGAAGGTGAATAAAGCAGTTTTCCAGACAACGCGCCGGATGAGAAGACAGAAAAACTAGTTGTCAGTTGTTTTTGCTGCCAAAGGAAGAATAGAACACCTGCAGCCAGCACAGTATGGAAGGTCGCAGCAGCTAACCAAACTGGATTGATAAGTTTTGAGACCTGAAGATAGACTGCCCCAAAAGATAAACCGACTACGATAGATACAACAATTAGAACCAGCAATTTTTTTAAATCAAGCTGAGTCGGTCTAAGCGGAGAGAGTATGTAATCCATCTGTTCCTATAATCTCTTTCATCAGCTCTAAGAGCGTTTTGATATCGTTCTTAATAACATAACCGTTTGCACCTACAGCAATACCCGCACTTTGATTGGCACGGCCCGATAATGAGGTGTGTAGCAAGATCGGTATCTGTGACAACTCTTCGCTGTCTCGCACTTTCTTCGTAAAAGACAAGCCGTCCATCCGCGGCATTTCGACATCTGAAACGACTAATTGTATTTTATCACGTCCAACGGCTCCGGCATTGGAATTTAATAGATCGAACGCTTCGACGCCGTCGGATGCCTCTACGACTCGGTATCCTTGTCGCATCAAGGTCTGTTTTACGCCGTTACGGATAAATTGCGAGTCATCAACCAAGAGGACGAGCGGCCCTTTTGGCTCAGGAATGCGCGCTGCTGGGGCCTGCTGTTGTTGATTTCCTTGTTGAGGATGACCAGCCTGGTTACTTTGAGGGCCGTTTTCTAACTGGATCAATATTCGTTCTAGATCGAGGATAAACAAAAACTCGCCATCGTCTTTGATCGTCATGCCGTTAATAAATGTACCTGAATCAGTTGTAGGAGGCAGGACCTTATCCCAACTAATACGGCGAATTCGGCGGGTGCTATCAACAATGAATCCAGCTCTTTTGTAGCTGAACTCAGTCACAATAATCTGGCGTTCCTTTTCTGGATGGCGAGGTTCATCCCCCAATGCTACCGCTAGATCGACAGCAGGGATAGGCACACCGCGAAGCTCGAACACGCCAGCCACACCAGCTATCTTAGAAGCCAAAGGATTGATGGCCGGTAGCCGAACTACTTCGCGGACTTTTGCGACGTTGATACCATACGAGCCTTTTACCTCCCGCCCTTGAACAAAGCGGTTTAAGCTAAATTCGATTATCTCGAAAAAGCTTCCACCAATCTCTATTTGCAGCTTTGCAATGTCTGTATCGCGAGTCATGCTCATCTCCGACTTGTGCTAACCTTGCGATTTTTTCGCAATCGTCTGCTGGGTTTGTCGGAACTCACACATATTACTTGAGAAAAATAAAAATGGGGGGCAGAGCCCCCCGGATTCATTAGAAATTTTGCAGACTAAACGACCATCAAGGAATTTCTCAAAAGGACTTCGAGATTCTTCTTTTGGGCATCATTCAGTTTAGCAAAGATGACGCCAGCTTTAGTATGCTTTTTGTCCATCCATGCGATTGTACATTTGATCTTATCATCATAATCCTGCTCTTTCTTTGGAGCAGCTTTGCGTGGCTTGGCAGTAGTGATTGTTTTTGTCTTTTTCATTTTGCCAAGGGTTGGGAATGAAAGTGCAACCATCATCTCTTCGCCGCCTTTGAATTTCATAGGTTCGTCGAACTCTATGAATGCACCACTGATGCTGATGTTTTTGATTTTGCCGTGGACTTTTGGTGCTCTTTTGCCTCTACCAGCACCTTTTCCAATAATCAAAGTTTCCATCTCTATATCAAATCTTTTACCTAAACGATGTTTGTCGGTGAAAAATTTTTCAATTTTCTTTCCAAGATCGTCAAACTTAACCGGCTTGGATACCCAACCGCCTGCGTCGTTGAATGCGAATAGATCGGCGTCAACAGCATCCTTAACCATTTGGTCTGGAAAGGCTGTTAAAAGAATTGGACCGTTGTAGAGTTTACGCATTGCAATGATGAGTGATACCCCATCTGCGTCTGGTAAATCGAAATCTACAACACACATATCAGGCTTAACCTGAACAAGTAGCTCCAAACACTCTTTGCCAGTCCCTGCGACATGGACCACTGAACCCGGTATTTTATCTTTAAACACTTCCGAGCTCATCACTACGCTCGGTTTGCAAGAATCTGCAATAAGAATGATAGCCATTGAATTCCCCCACACATAGATGGTTATTTATTTGTTCTGAGAGGCAGATGCAGCGGGAGTCGCATTTGGAGATCGAATATAAGTGACTCTACCTTTATTAAATTATACCTCCTTTCTCAGTGCAGAGTCGAATCGTCCAGTTTCATCGAGTTGTGGGTAAAAATTTCCCATCGAAATCGAGGAACTCCGCATCGGTCGAGATTAAAGTTTTTTTCTGACATTCCGAAAAAACGTAATATTACGGACGTTTGCCTAGATCTTTTCGAGGTCATCTCAAGAATAGGACATGGATTTGAGTATATTTTACGGAAAACTCCAATTGATTGCAGTGGCGACCATAGCCCTTGCTGCAGCGGATGTCGGACTGGCCGTAACCCAGTATAAGTCTGTAAGAAAGCCGTTTCTTTTCGACATCACAACATTCACTACAACACTCAATCTACCGGTCATCGACAAGCTTGAAATCGTAAAAATGTCTAAAAAACAAATGACAACGCGCATAAACAAGTCCGCCCAAGATGAAACGATCGAACCTCTCACCATCATTCTCGCTGAAAACGAAGCCAATATAGCATCAGTGTCAGAGAAATTAGCACCTTCAGAAAAAGTCGATGAGCTGTCAGCTTTCTTAAGAGAGAAACTCAAAACTTCCAAGCCGGTTAAAAAAGGTTCGTCGGCAAAGACCGTAGAAATTGATAGCAAAGGCTTAGAGCTGATCGATACAGATGCATTCGCAGACCTCTACAGTAAGACGCACCATAGTCTGACATTAAACTCTAACGAGCTTAAGAAAGATTCAGCCGCCAAAGGCGAATTGATGAAACAGTTGATCCCATTTTTAAAAAAGAAAGAGCGCGACAAAATCCTCAGTAAGATTAACAAAGGGGAGCCGATCGAAATCAGCAACGAACTACTTCCTGACTTTCCGCGAAAAATGGTTGGCAAGTATATCGTGCAAAGAGGCCCGAACTGCTTTCACGCGGCATTAGCGTTCCATGGACCAGCTCTCACCAGCTCCTCTCTTATCAATGTTAAAAGTGAAACCGGCTACCATAGAGCAATGATCAACTACGATGAACTTTGGCGCGTATTAAATCAGAATTTCTATGAGGTCGATCCAGACACTGTGCCACTAAAGTATGGCGACATGATGGTTTTCTTTGACGTGCCAAAGGATGCTGCGGACGATCTACAACATCCAGTGGATTTTAAATGGATTCGCCATACTGCTACCTATCTTTTCGGCGGCTATACATTTAGCAAGGGCTCTAAATCTCCCAACACTCCGTACACGGTTAGAACTTTGGCCGACGAATGGCGTACCTGGAAACGCTATACTAGTAATCTAGGCGTTAAAGTATTCAGACGGTCAACGACTTCGGTCAGAGCAAATCCACCGATGGACTTGGTCGACTGGGTATATTAACAGCAAAAGTTGATCGTGCCGGCTTCGATTAATTTCAAAAAAATACTGAAGAGTCTTTTGACTGCACCCTGGATTGCACTTTTTGCTATTTATGTGTTTGCTCTTATCATTCGTATTATCTTTATCTTCCACTCACAAAACATTCCCGAATATGCAACATTCATCCCTGCTTTAGATGCCGATATGTATTGGCGTGCAGCACGCTTTGCAGTGACACCGATACCGGGCGTTCCAAACTGGGAACTTCTGTCGACAACTTCGGGATTTTTCGTCTGGTTTCTAGCGATGGTTCAACGTGTCAATATTGACAGATCACAATGGCGTCAACGAAGAACGGATGACAGTCGCCTGCGTCTCATGCCATTCAACCAAACAAACAAAAGTCGGACAAAACGCTCTGTCGCAACTGTTTATCAATCTCCAAGGCGATAACAGCAATGGTGACATCCTAGCGAAAGCGCACTACAAAGGCCGCTTCGATCAAATGAAAGGCTACATCAACGATCCAGCAGATCCGATTTGGGGAATTTCTGAAGAGTCCAAAGCAGGTGGTTACCTTGCAGCGCAATATCTAATTCTAAAGGATCGCCACGGACACACTTATAATCTCGACGAAAACAGACTTACAACAGAGCGCCAGAAGGCAAACATGAAGTCGGCGGTCGACGCCGGTTGGGTCTCCGCATTTGCGAATTGGATTACTAGCGCACAGAAAATGTGCGACATGTCGATGATGGGAAATTGCGATCCGGATCCGTTAGCTGAGGCTTCGCTTGCTAAAAGTACGGAAAAAACAACCGCCTCCATTTTATTAAATGAGCGAAGTTCGATCTTAATACCCTGGTCAAAAGACGCGCCTCTTAGATCGCAACGCCCAACATATTTCGTACCAAAAGAGGTCAGCTCGAGTGGGGACTTTAGCTCATCAGTGAACTTTGCGCTAAACTATGTAACTTATGTCAGCGGCGACGCGAACAAATCACCGGTTAAAACAGCACTACCGTATCTATTGTCAGCAACATCCATCAGTATGGTTATGCCAGACGTTAAGGACGATGCACTTGCTAAGCGCTGGTACGGTGCAACCGCCACCGCCGCTTCTGCCGACATTCTTGTGAAAAAATATTTGCCAAGAACTATTATTATGAACTACGCAGTTGACGCATTTGCTTATCATACGGCGCGCTACCGCTACGCTGAGCCATTACCTGGTAACTTCTTGCAGACCTTTACAACCACAGAGATGACGGAAGCTAATACTTTATTTAAAGGCACCTGTGCAAACTGTCACACGTCTGCTGTAGTAAAACTTGCGCTTGACGACACACAGATTGGCGCTTGTCGCGACAAAATCACGTGTGGCGTTTACGGTAGATCCGCATCTACTCTCGATAACACTGTCCTTCCGTACACGATGGTCACTCCTACCTCAAAATGGGCGCAAGAAGTTCTATTTAGGCTCGAGACGTTACCTTCTAGCTTAAACTCAATTGACTATCGCTACATGATGGTAAATACAAATATCCAAAGCAGCCCGGCACGAATTCCACTCATGCGAAGGTCAGCCCTGGGTCTCTGGTCTTTCTTAGATTACGAGCAAGCAATCAGACCAAAAGCTCAGCGCCATGCGCCAGCCTATGCGTTGCTTTCACCTAAATTAAATCTCGACCGCTCAGTTGAACCAGTTAAAGTTGCTTTGACTTTCAACTTCGACAAAAACGGCGTCATTGGCCAAGAAAAAATGTTCTGTCTTCAATCTGATAGCTTTGACCTAAACAAAGACGGTATCGCTGAAACCGTATGTTTTGATGCGATTCAAACATTAAGCGGCGGCACTCCAAGACCAGTTGGTCAGGCTGACAGCTTGGACAAGATTCATGACTTAATCTATACCGCTCAGGCAGATGTGACGAAAAGAGCGCGACTTGCTAAACTAATTGCTGCATACGCAGACGGTGGTCTAAATCTTACTTGGGAAAATGGAACTAAAACTCAAATCAATTTCTATCCGGAATCTTCAACTGTTGTGATGGAAAGTCTTATTCTAACTCCAATCAGCACTGGGACTACGACTGGGACTACGACTGGGACTACGACTGGGACTACGACTGGGACTACGACTGGGACTACGACTGGGACTACGACTGGGACTACGACTGGGACTACGACTGGGACTACGACTGGGACT
>CAMAXT010000044.1 GCA_945862295.1 Pseudobacteriovorax antillogorgiicola | reverse complement strand
TAGATTTTGCTGAAAAAGGCTAAAGCCTTTTTCAGCAAAATCGTGTCCTGAGCCGCAGGCGAAGGATCTTTCGCGAATTACATCCGAACTCCATCAAACGTAACTCTACTATTTTTTCAATCATCCAACTCTTTCCATTTTTCCTTGTTGATGTCTGATAAGTTGTCTCAAGTTTAACGCTAAGACAGACCCGTACCCCGCAGCTAACGTAGCCCGATCGCTTTTCATTCTGCTTCGCCCCAGTTGTCCCCCATGTTTGATGTGTCCAATGAGAGGTTCTATTCCCGCTCGGCGGTTGCGGAGGTGCTCTTGTACGTTCAAGTCTGCATCCTGCACCCTCACGGTTGATGGCTTTTGCAAACCACCCGGAAATATTCCGCGCTTTATAAGTTCTTTCCTGTTCTTCATACTCCAGTAGCCCTTGTCCGCTGCTACTGTTTTTAAAACACCACTCCCAAACAGGTTCACATGTTCTTCGATTAGAGGAATGAAGTTGGCTTTGTCGTTCATGCCAACTGTCTTGGATTCCAGTACAAAAATAAAATTTCCTTTGATACGACCCAGCTGAAATACTCGTCCAAATTCGAATTCCTTGCCAAGCTTTCCTTTTTTGATGCATGCCAATTCCTTGGCATGAAAAGATAGAATTTTTCCGGCTTTGATCGTGTTGGTACGAGTAAAATGTCCAACATCGAGCAGGTAACGCCAGGCATCGCTTTTGATTTGATCGAAGGCACGCCGAATATTCCAAGGCAACTTGGTAAGGTTGAAAATACGTTGCAGGAGATAAGCAGCAAGATGCATGCGGACCTTGATTTTGCGGCCCATCCACCAAAACCCTTTTTCTGTGGTGCACTGTAGATCTTTGACGACAATTTCTATAAGTAGCATCCATGGCAAAACATTGGCCAACTGAATAAGTGGATGAGATTTTTTTATTTCGATTGTAATAAATCCACTTTCGAGCAAACGCTCTTGCCCCGATAAATCGATTGCCATGTGACTCCCTGTCCATGTTTCGTCCATTTGTAAGAAATAATTGCAATATTTCACCATGTAAAAGTCAGTCCTGCAATCAAGATGTCACTTCATACCCCGTTGTAAACAGAATAGAATGACTAAATGGGCTCTACCGGTCTAAAATCTTATGTTTATATCCTCAGCAACAAGGGCAAAAATGTAGTCTATGTTGGATCGACTGACGACCTGAAAAAGCGTATCTATTTTCATAAGAAACGACTGATCTCAGGGTTTACAAAGAAGTATAATGTTGACCGACTTGTATCTTTTGAAGCATTTGAAACATCTGGAGAAGCTGTAGGTCGGGAAAAGCAAATCAAAGGATACAGACGAGAGATGGGTAAAATGACCGGATGCCATGCCGGTCAATTTGTATCGAAGCCACAAAATACCAATTAAATTAAAGACATAAAAAAAATACTAAAGCACTCCGGACCTCGGACCGTACTTGAAACATGTTCGGCAATTGGCACGAACGTGTTTGAGTGTTTAACGATCCACTAGAGGAGAATACAATGGATCTTTCATATCACGCTATTATTGCAACCCGCATTGCAAGCTTAGCGCTAGTTTTTTCTGTCAGTGCATGTGTGCTTAGTAAGTCAATCTCTGATGATGACGCTTTAAATGGTAAAACAGAACCAAAAGCTGTTTCTACTGAAGAAAAGCAAACTGCACAAAAACCAGTAACAGCCGAAAAATCTGCACAAATTGAAAAAGCCAATGCTAAAAACACTAGCGCGGTAAAACCTGCGCAACCAACAAAACCAGCACAAGTCGTTCAGCAGACTCCCGCTAAACCAGGAACCATTCGCGCGGCAAATCAGAAAGTATCGAAGCTAGCTGTCGAAGGTAAACTCGACAAAAAACAACCTGTCAAAAAAGAAGTTGCTAAACAACCTGCGACAGATAAGAAAGTTATCCGTTACGTCAACGTCGAAACACTCAACGTTCGTATGGATACTTCTGAAGATGCTCCAGTAGTTGGCAAACTAACAAAAGGCACCATGTATCACGTCAGTATCGACGGGAACTGGGCAAAGATCGGTGAAAGCCAATACGTCATGACCCAGTTTCTTTCGAATCAAGCACCTAAAAAAACAGGCAGCAACTGGACCTTTCGCAAGTAAAAAAGACTAACTTTTAGCGAAAAAATGTCGTTAAAGCGCAGCTGGGTCTAAAACCCGCTGCGTTTTATTTTGTCATCTACTGGATTGTGGCAGGTATCTTTAAAACGGTGAGACCTTTGGGATCGGTAGCCAAATAGCTTCCTTCTTTTTTTACGAGTTCACACAGCTGCGCGAAATGTTCGTAGTCAGCTCTAAATTGAGCAGCTCCCAGAGAAATCGCTCGACAATCTGGCAAGCTTTTCAAGTCGATGCTCGAAACAATGACTGTATCTGAGGGGCGTTCTGAGAGATTAAGTCGCACTGGATTGCCGACGTGCCCAAGCAGCGAATGTACACGCCGATACTCATAAAATAAAGGCTGCAACATACCATCGACTAGCATCGTTGTGCCTCGCTCTGGAATGAGCAGTTTCGCTTTTTGCACATTTTCATGCTGCTTTGTTAGTTCGGGGTGTAAGTAGAAAATCTGTGCATGATCAATCAATCCGTTGGTCATGAAGCAAACGTATCCTATCGGAATAGCGGCAACGACCAATGGGCTTACACCGCGCCGCAATCTCGCTAGAAGTTGATGGTAGCGCTGCTGAGCAAACATCGCAGGAACCATTAAAAATGGCAGCACGGGGATCAGGTAGTGATTGGCGGGATGATGAACTTGTCCATCGCGCGCGAGTAGAATTAAAAACAATCCAGGTACCGCTGCAACCCAAACCCACGACGGCTTTAGCAGCGGGAAGGCACAGGTGAGCAAAATCAATGTTGCAAGTGTAGTGAGCGTTCGGAGGCTAAAAAAGTTTTCAGCACAGGCCGCGAGAAGTCCTTGCAATGTTACAACCGATTCTGAGGTGACTGGTGCTCGCAAATAAAAACTTAGTCCGTAATAGGACTGCATATTACTGTGTTGCGGCATCCACGAAAGAAACAGAAAACAAAAAATCGCTACTTGCACCAGCGCACAAACAGCGAAAAAAAATCTCAGTCGTCTTGCACCAAGATAGAACCCAACCAGAGCTACAAAAACATTCGTCAGCCAGAATGTTTCTTTCGAGCACCCGGCCCAAATGAACGCAAAGAGCCAGTAACTTGCCGTGCATATAACTTTTTCGCCTTCTTCACTAGTCTTTGATTTTAAGCTTGCGAGCTGAAGAGCCATCCAAAAGAATGCCGGCATCGCTAGGATATCAGGAACGAAACCGTACCAGATACGACCGGCGATGGCAGGTTGGGCAGCCAAAATGAGAAAAGTAGCATTGTACCAGCGTCGATTTGTTGCAAAATAACTTCGCCCTAAATACCAAGCGACGAATACCGCGACCGAACTGACTATAAATAATGCTAGAGGACGACTGAATACGGACACCCAAGGTGCCAAAATGAGAGCAGCCGGTTGAAAGTGATGAGCAAGAAAATTTGCTTCGCCTGTGAGACTGCTTGCGAGAGAACCGGTATGCCAAAATCCATACAACCACTGAAGATAAAGGCCCGTATCAAATGCATCGACTAGAGCGTGTACGTCTCGAAGAGCGCCGGCAAGCAAAAGCACGGCCGACCATAGAGCCAAAGGATGCATGTAACGATAAAGGACCGAGTCTTTTGAAGATGGCTCAGAAGGCATGCAAGTTCCTACTTTTTTTCAATTGTACCATAGAGGCTGGACCTCGAGCGAGGCGGCAAATTCTACCAGGCTCACGTGCATTATTTCCCTGTTCGTTGACCAATTTCAGCGAGGATTTTAAAATTTACCTAAAGAGTTCTTTTATTCCTCACAGATCCCTTCGAAAAAGAGCAACGCCTGGTGATGAGCAACAACCGCCCAAACCTCAGCATTGTGATTCCGCTTTTCAATGAAGAAGCGGTGCTGCCAGCTCTTATCAGCCGTCTACAAAAAGCGCTCCACGATTTTCCAGCGGCGGTCGAATGCCTTCTGATCGATGACGGTAGTTCTGACGCAACTCCATCGCTATTGTTAGAAGTAGCCCAGACCGATACCAGATTTCGCTGCCAGATACTGAGCCGCAACTTTGGTCATCAGGTCGCCATCTCGACTGGACTGGCTAGCGCTCGCGGTGATGTTGTTCTTGTAATGGACGGTGACCTGCAAGACCCTCCGGAGCTTATCACTCAACTCTATGCCAAAGTGCTTGAAGGTAACGACGTTGTCTACGCAGTGCGTCGCAGCCGGCGCGAGGGGCTGCTCAAACGGTTTTGCTACTGGTCGTTCTACCGTGTGCTGCGCGTAATGACAGACGTGCCGATCGCATTAGATAGTGGCGATTTTTGCGCGATGAGTCGGCGCTTCGTCAATCACATGAACGCCATGCCAGAACGCCACCGTTTTTTGCGTGGATTACGGGCTTGGGTCGGTTTCCAACAAACACAATTCCCCTACGACCGCGACGAGCGAGCCGCTGGTGTACCGAAATATACGCTGGCGAAGCTGCTTGGACTCGCGCTCGACGGTGTGTTTACGATGTCGGAAAAGCCGTTGCGAATCGCCACACTTACCGGCACGGTCGTTGCGGGCATTTCGCTCCTCGCGGCAATGCGCATCATTCTTTGGCGCATGATGAATGAGGGTGACTTACCAGGATACGCGAGTTTAGCGACTGGCATTTTCTTTCTCGGTGGCTTGCAGTTGATCACGATCGGTATTCTTGGAGAATACGTCGGCCGCATTCACAATGAGGTTAAAGGACGTCCTGTTTTCATCGTCAAAGACGAAATAGGGATAGGTCTAAGTAAAGTGAAAAAAGATCCATTGCTGACTACACAGCAACTACCTGCGGCAGGTTGATCATGACCAATGCTGCCATACCGCCACCAGACCCCAATAAAAAAATCTTTGACGAGTATAGCGGGACGTATGCGCAAGTCGTTAAAGATGCGACAGCATTCGCAGGCCAGGAGCATGCCTTTTACCTGCGTTTTAAAGCGCGGCTGCTGCAAAAACAAATTGCTGCTCATTTCCCGCAACCCAATAAGACCGCCGTTCTCGATTTTGGCTGCGGTATTGGCAGTATGACTGAGCTTTTAGCTGCGGACCTACCGTTTCTCCAGGGTACCGATGTTTCAGAACAGTCGATTGCCGTTGCTCGGAAGCGTCTGCCTAAGGTTCCATTTAAAGTCTCACAGCCGACTAGACTGACTTATGCCGATGCTAGCTTTGATGTTATTTTTGCAGTTTGCGTCTTTCACCATATCCCACCTGAGTTGCGCGTAGCTAATGTTGAAGAACTCACGCGGGTATTGAAACCCGGTGGGTTACTTATCATCATGGAACACAATCCATACAATCCCGGTACCCAGCTAGTGGTACGAGGCTGCGAACTGGATAAGGATGCCGTCTTATTAACTAAAAACGAAATGACACGTTTGCTGAAGGGACCTACTCGGCGAGCAGTATATTCGGCTTTTTTTCTATTTTTTCCGTGGGACAACAAGTGCACGCGTTTTCTTGAACGTTGCATGCGGGCGTTACCACTTGGGGCCCAGTATGTTGTCACGGCAAAGAAGCTATGAGTACACCAGAAGGGAACAGCTTAAGTCCCGGTACGGGAGTGGCGGAATCTGTTTGGGGACTACCTGAGCGCCTCACCGAAATCAGTTGGTTCCGCGACTGGGACTATTACATCGCAGCGTTCTCCTCATTAAAAAAATATTGGCATGACTACGGCACCGTGCCCGTATGGAATTTTCATTTCTGCGGTGGCCGTCCGGAACTCGCTAATCCCCAAAATTGGACACTTACCTGGCTGCATCCTCTAATATATGTCTTTGAACCCGTGCACTTGATTTTACTTTTGTGGCTCGTCATGACCATCGTCGGTAGTTGGGCGACCGCTGCGTTGCTCTACCGGAGCATTAAGCACAAACCCTCATCCATGCTCGCTGGTCTTGTCTATGCATTGAGCGGCTATTTCGGAGCCCATTTCAATCAAGGCGTAGTCACGTTCTCTTTCATGCATTTGATTCCCTTACTGATCTTGATTGCTGATAGGCGCAGCGACAAGCCTACCATTCGTAACAGCATCGCTATGTTCAGCGTTAGTTTGGCATTTTTTACCAGCGCTCTACCACATGGGCTGTTCTATTTTTATCCAGCCTTTCTTCTGTATCTGCTAGTCAAGATGACGGCAAATCCTTTAACAACCCTCTCTCTCAGGAAGTTAGTGCTGCTAACATACCCACATCTCTTCGGACTGGGTGTTGCTCTCTATAAGCTTTTTCCTGTGATCGCTTGGCAACGACTATTTCCCCGAGAAGGGGTTTTGCAAGAAGCGTTGACGCCGGCAGCTATGGTGGCAAATTTATTAAGAATCGACGCTAACTACGACAATATGTTGGCAAAAGCTTTTGATGATCAGTTTTGGTTTCTCTGGGAATACAACGCCTTCATCGGAGCAGTCCCGATCATTGCAGCAGTATGCGGCCTCTCCACAGCCTTTCGTCATCATTCACGTAGCACGGAAACGGTGTCGAAAGATTTGCTGCTAATTCGTTATGGCGTGCTTCTCATCATTTGCGGCACCTTGCTCTCGGCGGGTAACACCTACTGGTACACGCCTGGTTACTGGTTCAAACAACTGCCGCTTGTTGGTGGCATAAGGGTGTTCGGTCGTTTTCAGATCTTGATCATTTTCGGCATCGTCGTGCTCGCAAGTATCGGATGTCGAGACGTTCTGAATAAGAGTGCGCGCTTAAATAAGTATTGGCATTCATCTCAGGCGGCGGTATTTGCTTTCGTGATGGCCTTGACGATTCTCCCACTTCTTTTTCAGACCGGGCTGCATATAAGCAGTATCCGCGGCACGCCGTTTCAAACTTTAGAGTCCTTCTATCAACCGTCGGGAGCAAAAATTCTGCAACTGGTACTCATGGACGGCAACTACCTCCAGACGGGGAACACTCATCACGACTATCTTTTAAGACAAAACGGAATTGTCGCAAATTGTTATGACCCGCTAAAACTCCAACGCCCACCCGCTCCTTTCGGTCATGTTGCAGGGAGTAGCACCGTCAACCGCTGGTTGCCGCTCAGCAGTCCACCACCTGACAAGGTTACAATCACAGCTAATGGATTATCCATGGTCGGGCCGGTGAGTTCCGAGGATAATAGCGCGGTCTATTTGACTAGAAGTGTTGCACCCGTTGAGATCACGCGCACCACGCATGCGGATAGCACGACCACCAACATAGAAGCGACTGTCCCCGGGTCCACCCAAGGGCTGCTAGTGGCTGTGTTTTTTTTAGTGGTTTTTATCATGACCGAGGGGATGCGCGCCTGCACCTCTCGCAAGTAAAAAAGACTAACTTTTAGAGATAAAACGTCGTTAATGCGCAGCTGGGTCTAAAACTCGCTGCGTTTTATTTTGTCAACTACAGCTACATTTGCTAAAAGTAGCCTCAAATGAGGTAACTTTTATGAGCATCATCTCGCTAGATTTACAAAAGACTGTCCTATACCTTACTGTCGCCCTTACTGTTGCTTTCAGTGGGACGCCGTCGTTTGCGCGCGAAGAGCCCATTCGAGGCGCTGCCTCTCCAGCTGAGGTCTTCACAGTATTTTCTACAGCCATCGCCAATAAAGATCTCAGAATCTTTATGAAAGTATGCAGCAAATCTCTTGCGAATTTCGGCCCAGGGTTTACCTGTGGCACCCTCTTAAATGAGGCCTGGCACCAAGGTCGAACATTTCAAAAAGTCGCTGATGTTCCCGCCGCTGATCCAAAAAAGCGTGCCTACATCGAACTCTCGACAACAGGCGAAGACAAGATCACGGCTCCACTCTTTTTTCTCCTCGAACAAAACCCTTCCTCGCTATGGGAACTACGAAACATCCACGCCAACCGCGGCTTCGCCGAAGCTTACTTAAAGCAATAAAAAAGTCATTTTCTCTAATTGAATCAGGCTGGGAAATTGCTGCCCGCTGACTTTGTCCCAGTGCCTCGCTAGTCTAGAAGTATCAACAAAATACTAGGCTTTATTGGGGGGATGCAGGCTTCTAAACACACGTCTATTGACTTCATTTTCAATGACAACATTAACTATGGTCGGCAGCGGCCGAACAGACTCACAATCACAGTTGGCTGATATCTATACCAACGACGCCGAAACAAGACGTGACGCCACAGCAGAAGAGACTGCTTGGACGATTTCACTAGGTGGCTGTAGCGGTTCCGCTATCAGCGCCAAGTATATCTTAACTGCAAACCACTGCAGCCCCGTTGCAGGTGCCTCTTATAAGTCTGGACCGGCAGTTTCTGGTGGAAAACCTGCCGATATTAAAGCGGTCCGTGTTGCAGAGCGGAACAGTAGCCTTGACTACTCTATCGTTGAAATCCGCTGGGCATCTGGCAGTCCTACTGCTGGACAAAAATACTCTCCTAAAATTTCAACCGTTGCTGAAGACCTAGTCATGGGCTTAGACGCTGTTGCGACAAAACTTGATACCGTAGGTTTTCCAATCGATCGCCAGCAAAAAGTGACGCACGCCTACGGTTTTTCGAAAAAATATAGCGGCAACAATCTTCAGTACAATATCGGCTCGATCAACGGTAACTCAGGCGGCGCCGTCTGGCGCGCTGAAGATAAGATGCTGGTAAGTATGACGAATCATGGTCCACACCAGTACAACCAACCAGGATGGCGTGATAACAATCCTGAGAATGCGAGTGCATGGAACGGTGGTGCAGCGATGCATAAGGTCTATGCGCAAAGTGCCCTTCTAAAGACCCTGTTTCCAAATGGTGTGAACACTGCAGCTGATGAAAATGGTGATCTGATCGAAGCAGCCGAATAAAAGCTATTCAAATAGAATGAGCGTCCGGGAGTCTTCCCTGACGCTCTTTTTTTTGTCACAATACGTGCTGCCTTAGGGAATTAGTCGTGTACAAACAATGAAGCGAAGTGTTTCGGAAGCAACCCCTTTTAAATAAACCGCCTTCAGTAGACTCTCCTCCGTAGATGCTAAAGATTTAATTGCAGGGATCGTTTTACCATCACTGTTTAACATCTCAGCCGTAGGCAAATCAAAGCCGATCGACTGGCAAATAGCTTCAGCCTTCTCGTAGGTCTCAATTGGTAAACCGAGCCTACTCGAGACGTAAGCCCACTGCATCGTCGCAGTCTGAGTAACACTTGCAAAAAGTAGTGCTACTATTTCAGATTCACTTTCAGAATCATACAACTTGCGATCGCTCTCGATGCGTTGGTCTTTTTCATTGTTGAACTTGTCACCGTTGTAGTCAGCACCACACCCAATTGTCATAAGGGAAAAAAAGGCGAGCAGAGTCAAATAAAGCTTCATGTCTTTATCCTTGTAATGTTTTTTGGCCTGATCTGGCCATGTGATTTTTGTTAAATTTCAGTCGAGAAAAAATACGTCGTAGTTAAATTTTCCGTTATCAAAAATAGTCGTGCCAGTCGACGTTGGCTGTATCTCAATGATGAGCGGTATTTTTACACCGCTATGTTTGATGACCAGATCACCACTCATTTTTTGCGAGGTGTTTACATGCTCGCCGAATAGCCGCCCAAGTTGCTTAGCCTCATCAGGAACAGTGGTGAAGAGTTCCTGGTCTTCAGGTAAAAAGACCGACACCGCTGCCGAACCTTGCGTATGAGCACCACTGAAGGAAGATGATCCTATTGTTTCTACGGGAGCAGTCGGTGATTTTTTATAGTCGATGGTCAAAGAACCATTTTTAAGCTGTACGTGCCCACAGGCCTCTTCGCTGTACTGCAAACCGAAAAGATGTGGAGCAGAAACAGGATTTCTATTGCCGCAGCCTTCAACATCCCAATCCTTCTTTTGGCCGAAGATGCGGTCAACAACGAACTTTCTGCTAAGATAAGCCAATGCATCAGGAGTAAGATCCTGGAGAAACTGCCGCTCTACAAAAAGCTCAGGCCACTTGTCATCCATAAAAGTATCACGCTGATGGTCGATGCCAAAAACATGTCCCAGCTCATGACGCAAAACAAGTTTCAATGGCATGAAATCATGCTGGCTCCAAGCCGCAGGATGCATTCTCTGATGATTTGGTGTCAAAGGACCAGAAACGGGCGACAAATAGATAAAACCCCGGCCTTTTAACAGCTTAATGTCATATTCCGTTCTTACAGCAACCCCTACGAACTCTTTCGGGTTGTTGAAATTCGCAGTCTGCTCGGCGGTCAAACGTCCGAGTTGAAAGCGAAGATCTAAATCCGCAGCATCACTGCAGGCGACTTCGGCAAAATTTTGCGAACCTAAACGGATTTGTCCAAATGGTACCAACTCATTCGCAGAGTAGTAGTCATCATCCGAAAGACGAAGTGCCGCCGTCCATTCATTCAAAGCTGCCGTAATTTGCTGAGATGCCTCAGTCGCACTGACGCCGAAGTTATCGACATCGAGATCAATGCAGTAGCGCACCGTCCGTGTGTTTTCCAAAAACCAAGGATTGTGAGCATCGCGGTGAATCACTCCCCCGCCACTAGCCCAGGCCGCCATCACCGACTGCGTGCAAAACAACTGCAGTAAGAAAAAGTTTAAATATTTCATAATATGATTTCCATTTTTAAAATTTTTTTAGAATATTAATACAAGTTGTCTAGACGTTTATTATATTAACCGAGGGAATACCAAAAGGTAAATTAATTAGTTGTGTATTTAGTCAGATATCGTAGTATAAATAGTTAACTATCCACCTCGATGGCTCTGCGATGAATGTATTTAACTACCTGAATTATAAAGATTTTTTGAGACTATCGCTCATAGAGAAACGCAAGCATGTCAGCGCGAGCTTTACATATAGCCGGATGGCAAAGGTATGCGGCATTCAGAAAACCTACCTGTCGCGGGTGCTTAATAGTGATTCGTCGCACCTGAGTGAGGACCAGCTCTTCCAGGCCGGTAGTTATCTTGGCCTGACGAAAGATGAGAATAAATATCTTCAGCTCCTTCGCACGTTTCAAAAATCTGATGTGGCAACGTTTAAAGCAGACCTCAAAGTCGAAATCGATAACATCAGATCGATCAATGATCGTTCCGAGAGTCATCTGTCGGTTGAGACCATCGAGTCCTCAATTGATCATAGTGCGTATTATCTCGATCCGAATGTCATGATCACGCACATTTTTCTTGCGGTCGAGCGCTACCGCAAAGATCTAAAAGCCCTGGCACAACAACTTCACTATTCCGACGAATACCTGTCACAGATACTTTCAAAGCTTGAGCAAATGAAACTGATCAAGCTCACCTCGGACGGCTACGTACTTTTGAAAGAAGATACGCACCTGCCGATCGATTCACCGCTCTACTATCCCTACCGATTCATGCAACGGGTGAAAACGCTCGAAAGAATTCAACGCTTAAACCAGGAAAAAACCTACAATTTCTCGGTCGTTTTCTCCGCGGACGAAAGCACGCGCAAAAAGATTAAGGGCAAGTTTCTTGAGTTGCTAGAATTTGCTGGAAAGGCCGCAAATGGCGCGGCCAATGAGGACGTCTATCAGATGAATTTTGATCTGTTTGATTGGAGTACTTAGGCTTCACCGATCTAAAGAATGGGATTCAAACGACATTTGGCCAACATCAATTAGGAAACGAGCTGGGCTGGTTTTCTCATAATTTTGGAGCAAATGAATGGGCGTCACCTTAACGCTTGGTATTCATTTTATTATAACGCGTCAACGATGCTTCGGTTCTTGATTTAGCTTTCTTCAAGGCAACATCCATAGTCGCTTTGTTATTCAAGATCTCCTCGACAGCAGTTTCGATATGGTCACGGGCTTCAGGAAACACACCCATCAAAGCACCACTCGTGGCAAGCGACTGTTCAGAGCTAAGGAGCTGATCGATGGCAGTGCGCGCATTCGGATTCTTTTTGTAAAATCCTGAATTTTCAAGTTCAGTGATAACGTCTTTTCGAATTGGAAAATATCCGGTGTTCTGATGCCATTTGCTTTGTACATCTTTACTGGCCATGTATTTCATAAATTGCCAGGCACCAAGCTGTTCAACTTCTGGTTTAGCCGCCATGATCCAAAGTGAGTTACCACCTACGACTGTACCGCCACCTTTTTGGTCGAGCTTGGCTTTAACCATGGGAGCTGTACCAATGCGGAATTTAGCGTCTTTTACAATGTCAAAAACATTGCTTGTTGAAGTGATAAGCATCGCCGATCGCCCTGCGAGAAAATTTTGTTCAGCAGGATCCCATCCGCGGCCGACGTTTGCAAAAGTACCTTCCGCAACCATCTCCTTCCAGAGAGTAATGAAACCTGTGGTCTCGGGACTCAGATAGTTAACCTCCGTTGCGGGAGATGTCCGACCGTTACCATTATTGAGAAGCTCCACACCCTGTCTTGCGACTGCTTGCTCTACCAACCAGCTGTGCAGTGGCCAGGTGATACCGGTAATTTTTTCTTTTGGATTAGTTAACTTCGCAGCAATGATTTTAAGTTCTGCGAAATCCCTCGGCGGAGTTTTTATCCCCACTTTTTCGAATAAATCCATGTTGTAATAGATGATCGGATTTGATGTTGCGAATGGCAGAGAGTAAAGCTTTCCGCCTAACTGATAGTAGCTGAGAATCTGCGGCAAAAGCTGATCAGAAGGAAACTCTTTGTCTTTATCAATAAAATCTTGCAGAGGGCGGATCGCTTTCGAGTCGATCAAAACTTTAGTGCCGATCTCATAGATTTGAACGATATGAGGCGCCTTGCCACCCATGAGTGAGGTGCGAAGCTTATTGATGCCTTCGTCGTAACTACCAACAAACTGAAGCTTCACATTAAATTTACCGGCATTGCCTGCTGACTTATTAAAGTCGGCAACGATGTCTTCGAGTAGCTTTCCTTTAGCTCCGGCCATTGAGTGCCAAAAATCAATGTCAGTGGCCGCAAAAAGATTTTGAGTAAAAAGGCAGAGCAAGAGTCCAAATATTTTTTTCATGTTATCTCCTAAGAATCGAGACATACTATATGGTTAACGCCGCTACGTCAGCCTCTAACTGACCAAATCAGCTTAAATAAGTCGTTATTAAACCTAAATATTTCAACCCTTTAGACCTGACATGGTGACACCACGGACGAAATGTCGCTGGGTTGCGATAAAAAGCAAGATCGACGGCGTGATCAAAATAGATGTTGCCGCCATCACCATGCCCCAACTTGTCGATTCATTCTGTGTCCTAAACATGCCAATAGCGATCTGGGCAGTACGCATTTCAACAGTCTGCGTGACGATGAGTGGCCATAGATATTGATTCCAAGCTGTCACAAAAGAATAAACTGCAAAGCTCGCGACCGCCGGCATTGAAAGAGGAATCAGAATTTGAATCAGAAACCGCATACGACCGGCACCATCAACGATCGCGGCTTCCTCTAACTCTTTCGGAATGGAGCGAAAAAATTGGTACAGCAAAAAGACGCCAAAACCTGATGCAGAGAACGGAACAATCAATGCTTGGTAACTATCGAGCCAATCTAGTGAAGCCATCGTCAAATAATTCGGAATAATTGTCACTTCGCCTGGCACCATCATCGTCGCTAAAATTAGCCATAAGAATAGATTCTTTCCTGGGAAATTCATCCGCGCAAGCGCATAGGCAGCTAGGATCGACGTCGCGACCTGGACCATCATGATACCGCACGCAGCAATGAACGAATTAAAAAGAAAACGCAGCAACGGCGCCGCTTCCATCGCGTCCCCGAAGTTCGTCCAAACAAAAACTTCGGGTATCAAAGTCGGTGGCCAAGTAAATACGTCATTCGAAGATTTTATCGAAATTGATAGCATGTATAATATCGGAAAAAACTGCACCGCTGCTGGCAGCAGTAGCAGCAGAGTCACCCACAGGCGCGTACTTCTAAGAAAAACAGAAAATTTGCCGCGCGGCTCAACCATAATGCACCCTCCTACGGCCAACCGAGAACTGAATCAATGTCGCAATCAGAATGATGACAAAAAGAACGATCGCCTGAGCGGATGCATAACCAGTTCGAAAATTCTGAAATGCGTCACGGTAAAGGTTGTAAACCAAAACATTTGTCGAATCAGCTGGTCCACCTTGCGTTAGGATATGGATTTGACCAAAACCTTCGAACGTATGAATAACCGACACAACTGTAATAAAAAACAATGTCGGAGAAATCATCGGCAGTGTGATGTTCCAGAAACGACGAAATGGCCCTGCCCCATCCACCAACGCTGCTTCCTGTAGCTCCTTTGGCACGCCAGTCAATGCCGCAAGTAAAAAAATCACATTGAAGCCAATCGCCTTCCAAATGGTCGCAATCGAAACCGCCGGTAAAGCCCACAAAGGATCCGCAAGCCAATTGGGACCGGTAATGCCTACTGTAGACAGAAAGTAGTTTAAATAACCAGCGGTCGGATTGAAAAGAAAGACCCAAAGCATGGCTGCCATCGCTGTCGAGATACCGACAGGAAGTAGAAAAATAGTTCGCAAGAGTGTTTTTACATAGGGCTGGGCATCAAGTAATACTGCGATAAATAAACTAACCAGTAATCCCGGTGGTACAGTAAAAAGGGCGAACAAGCAGCTTGCTTTTAAACTTTGCCAATACTCCGGTGACGAGAACAGTTCGGTGTAGTTTTCGAAACCGCTAAAAAACAATTCAGAGCTAAAAGGGGCTACTGAATGAAAAGATAAATAAACGGAATGAATGGCGGGATAAATCGTAAAGACGCCAAGACCTAACAGAGTCGGCAACAAAAATAATAAGGCAATTGGAAAGCGAGTATTCATTACTTCACCTTGATCCGTTGGCCATCTTGGTTAAACCAGTAAAGTTGATCCGGATGGACAAAAAGTTCCGTCGACTCGGCCGCTGCCAAACCAGATCTGGATTCTACGACCAGCATGGCGTTCGTAGTTCCTAGACGATAGTGCTGAAGTACAACCGACCCAAGCGGTTCAACCAAGCGTAAATGAGCTATACCTAAACTGACCGATCCAGACGTCGCCTTCATAGTGATCTGTTCTGGCCGCATCCCAAGGAATGAGCCGCGCGCGTCTTTCTGCAAGTTAGAATGCTGGGCGATCTCTAGAATATTCATCGGCGGAGTGCCGATAAAACGAGCCACAAAAACAGATTTAGGATCGTGGAATACCTCTAAAGGTGCGCCGATCTGCTCAATTTTACCTTTATTAATGACCGCGATGCGGTCAGCGAGTGTCATCGCTTCAACTTGATCATGCGTCACATAGATCATCGTCACGCCGAGCCTCTCGTGCAACTCAGCGATCTCAGCCCGCATGGTCACGCGCAACTGGGCATCGAGATTGGAAAGAGGCTCATCAAAAAGAAAAATCTTCGGACTGCGCACCATCGCTCTGCCCATCGCCACCCGTTGTTTTTGCCCACCAGACAATTGACCAGGTTTTTTTAGCAGCAGATCATCGATACGAAGAATAGCCGCGACTTCAGCTATCTGAGTTTTGATTTGCCCAGAAGGCATTCCTGAGAGCTTGAGCGCAAAGCCAATATTTTGTGAGACCGTCATGTGCGGATAGAGCGCGTAGCTCTGAAAAACCATGGCAATACCGCGCTCTTTCGGCGAGAGATGACGGACATCTCGCCCCTCGATTGATAGGAAGCCACCTGATACTGACTCTAAACCAGCAATCATCCGCAGCAAGGTACTCTTGCCACAGCCGGAGGGACCAACTAGCACCATAAATTCGCCCGAATGAATATCGAGGTTCATTCCTTCAATAATGGTTTGGGCGCCGAATTTTTTCTCGACATTACTAAGCACCAGAGAAGCCATGTTACACCATTTTAAAAGTATTGAATGCGGTGAATTATAGCGGGCTTCTGCAAAAATTAAAACGATGAATAGCGAAAACAATCGCAGGGAATGCGATTAATTTCTGAAGAAGATGGAGATTTTTTTGACTAAGCGGACTTAACTTCGGCAGGTTCTTCGATGACAGCGAAGATCTTGGAAACTTTCTCCCAATACTTTGCTTTCGAGGTTCCCGCTTGCACTGCCTCAAATCTTGCCTGCCAGACGTCCGGTTTTCCCGGTAGAGCAGAAGATCCGGTGATATTGACGACCCCGTTACCGTCCCAAGCTCGCTCGAGAAGTGGGTGTTTGATGATCATACGACTGCCTTTCAGCAGAGGGAACTTCAGCTGAATAATACCGCCGGTCTCGTCGATACCGACCAAACTAGCCTGGGCTTGATATTTAACTGGTACACCGGCAAAAGCGTTAGCTGCATTCTTACCCGCGACCTCACCGATATCTTTACCCCGCTCAAAAGATGCATGAAGCATTTCGACAAAAAGGCCCATACCAAAAGGACGTTTGATATAACGCACTGCTGCGGTCGATCTTGCGTTGATCGATGTAGTACCGACGACCATTGGTGGACGCCGATCAGTAGGAATTTTTGCATTTACATTTTTCCACTCTATCCCAGAGGCGTCATTCATAAGTTCATGCAAATAGATTGCTTCAATAACTTCGAAATCACGTTTTAGGATCGATGCAGCCATGTTCAATGTTTTTGCATAAACAAGATCGATTCCATAACCTTTTAAGATCTCAGCAAAGCCATTGGCCCGCTCTTCGCTTGGATCATAAAACAGAACTTTATGCATTTTCTGAGCAGCTTCAGGTAGAGACTGTTGGCCCATTTTTATTTCCGGCAAATTCAGTATCCATATGCGACCGGCACCGACGATGCGGTTAATCGGAAACAAATTGAATGTTTCTTCACCGTCTTTCAGATTGGTGGCCATTCTAAAAACAGCCGGGCCGTTTTCCGCATTGTCCGGTACACAAACCATTGCTGCACTCGGATCAACCTCTGTTGAAGACCGTGAAACGACTTGTTCTCCAAATCTGCCAACAACATTTGCTTCAATGGCAATGATGAGTTCACTCTTGATATTTGCCTGCTCTGAACTAATGAAATAGGGAGACACAACAGAGTGTGTTTTCAAGACTTCAAGAACCTTTGCAATGAGCATCTTAGGCTCAGACACACCCAACATAAAGCCAGCAAACTTACGACCGGTCAAAGGCGCTAGTTCTTCTTTTGTTTTCTTTAGAACCTGAACCAAAATAGGAGTCTTTTTCAAAAGTACATGCTGCTGAAGACGGTCGTATAACGTGCCCGCCGTACCGTCCGAAAGGATAGCGTCTGTAAGCACAAGGTGAGGCATTTCCTGAGCAATGAACTTCAAGGCATCGTAAAGCGATAGCGCCATAACAACCTTAAATCCAAACTTCGTTAGGATTTGTTGTATAGCAATCCCTCGTTCACGCTTTTCAACGCAAAGAACGATAGTATGCTGGGTTATTGACGGTGCTATTTCCATTTACAAAACATTCCCTTTAACTTGCTTCCTCAGTAGTTCCACCAGATCCGCCGCCTGACTGCGCCTTTGCATCATTGACCGAATTCTTAATCTTCAATAACTTTGGAAATGGCCCACCAAACTCCTTCTGACATCTTGCCAGATATTTAAGTGCCATGTCCCAAGCCTGTAACCGTCGGCACGCCAATGCTGCATTCATGCTGATTTTATATCTTAGCTCTGGACGAACAATCTTGTGCGCCTTTTGATAAAGTGCGAGTGCACTCTTGCCTTTTCCGGACTGTGAAAGCTGAATTCCAAGTTCATTGAGCTTTGCCGCAAAGAATGGACCCACCTCAGACATGCCGTCCATCAATTTAAACGCTTCACCGACTTTTCCAGTACACAACAAAACTTGTGCTTTTGCTTCAAGTACGCGCGAATTTTCTGGGGCAATCTTTTCGGCCATTGCGACATAGCGGTTTGCTGATTCAAAGTCGCCTTTTTCAATATAGGCAGCAGCAATATTTGCCTTTCGCTCGACATCATATGGATTCGTCTTCTCTAAAGTCTTAAAGACCTCAAGAGCTTCATCAACTTTTCCAGTCACAAGTAAGGCTTCACCTAAACTTGCTGAACCAGGTCTGAACATTTTGTTCATCGCTGATGACATCGCATAGCTGGAAGCTGCGGCATTATAGTCACCTGTTGCCTCGCAGGCTTTGCCTTTAGCAAATGCAGCACGGTAGTCAAATTCCGCAAGATCCTTAATCGCTGCAGCAGCCTTTTGAATAGCAGCTTGGTCAGCACTTCGAATCGAGCGCGACAGATTTACCGTCCTCGACTCTGCAGATGTCGGATCAGAGAGGGTTTCCACTGTTTTGCGTGTCAAAGCTGCAACTTCCTCTGCCCAGTTTTCAAGAGAAAAAAATTGTTCGACGCCAAACTCAAACACACCAGCCATAAAGGCTGCTGACGGGTTGCTGCAAACAATCCCTTGAAAGTCTGCGATACAACCAACGTTTGCTTGAAAAGCTTTTAGAAGAGCTTGAACATTACCGCTGTTTTGATCTGAGAAGATGACGAGATTAAAGACGCCGCCATTGTTAAGTAGAATTTGGGCTTCATCAAGGTTGTTAGCGAAAAGTAGTGGACTAGCGAATTCAAACGCAGCAATCTTTTCCTGCCAAGTATCGGCAAGGTCAGATCCGGTCAGGTCCACTAATAGACAGCTCCACTCCATCAACATTCCCTGAATAAAAAACTCGGTGGCTACCACCAGTTAGGTCAATCTATTTGTGTAAATCCATCGGAGGGAACTTAACTAACCTTAGGTGGTCAGACCTATGACTAGCGATTTCACCCGTAACTAATTAGAATAATAGGATATAAATTTGAGCAGTAGACTACTCAGATCACCTGCAACAGGTACTTTTTTAGCCCTAATTTAAGGGGTCTAACTTTTTTCGTCCCAAATGCGAACCAACGAAAATTAATAGACTCTCTTCGATTCTTTTCCTGATAATATAAGCAACATAAGAATTAACAAGAAAGCAGGTGGACCAAATTTGCGCTTGGTTGGAGTCGGAATCATAGTCTTTCTTCTAGCCACTAATGGGCTTGCGCAAGACTTCGGCGGTGGGATTCAAGACTACGATGATAGTCTTGATGCAAACGAAGACATTCCGCCGTCTTGGCGTGCTCACGACAAAAATCTTTACCGAGATGCTAGTCCGAAAAAGACAGGACGCTCTAGCTCATCTTGGTACATTCCGCGCTTTGCAATTGGAGCGGGATTAAACGTCCCGGAACTAGTGCCATTTGAAGCATACGCGCTCTTTGGCAAATACTTCGCAATTCGCTCGTTCTACACACCGATTCTGCCTTTTAATGTCCGCATTGAGATGCCTGCAGACGTGATCAGTACCAAAAAAGGCATTGGCGTCGCCAATCCTGATTTTACAATCCGGATGAAAGCAGAATACGGAGCACACTATGGCGCTGAGGCCATGATCTTTCCCTTTGGCCAGTCCTTCTTCATCGCGGGCGGCGGATCTTACCGTCGCATGCGCTTACAAGGTGCCGCTCAGTCGCCAATATTAGTTTGCTCACTTATCGAAGCGGCGAAAGATCCACCGTGTGCCGACCCTAGTACTAGACTACAAACACAGACTGAACTTGGTATTGCAGCTGATGCAACGACCACAGCGATTCTCGGCCGCGCTGCTATAGGCGGGTTCTGGCACATCGGCCGCTACGGCTACTTTATGATGAACCTTGGATACACCAAGCCGCTGAGAATTCGTCGGGACGTCGATATCGAGACAACCGTCGACGGACCATCATCTACCGACCAAGATATTTCAGGAGCGATCGCAGAAGTAAAAAGTGAACGCGAGGTCGAATTGGAAAAGAAGGCACTGCAGGAAATGCGACCGGTTGAAGAGAAGCCGCTCCCTATTTTTGGTATAGCGGTCGGTGTTAGACTTTAGGTGTCAGGCACCGCTTGGGCTTTAGGTGTCAGGCACCGCTTGTAAGTCCCTGATGGGTGGTTCCCTCCGGGACCCACCAGGGACTTACAAGCGGTGCCTGACACCTAACACTCTGACACCTAACACTCAGTCAAGTGACTGACCCTCTATCTAAGCGGTTTTAATAGGTTACAACAAAACGTTTAAAAAATATTAGATTTATAATATATGTTTTAAACACGGACGAGTTGGAAGATAACAGCAGATTCAGTTTCGTCTTTTTTATCAATGATTACCTGTCTTATCGACAGCACGGGATAGAGGATGATCATATTTCAAACGGCTGGCGGCGGCGATGCAGGGAGCATTGGGTTCGGAGATATCTTCTCTGATTCGAATGCCCAGGCGACTACGTTTCGCAATAATGCCTATATCCACCGTTTGAACCGCACCCTCCAGGCGGAGATGCGGGCAATATCGGCTTACAAAGCGGCCCTACGCCAACTTGAAATCGACGCATGTCAGATAGCAGACGACGCCGTGCCACTCCATCAGAGCTGTGCGAAAGATCTTATTAATTTAATCATACTAAATCGCGGGATCCCTGAAGATAAAACCGCACTGAGTATTGGCATTACTAGAACATTGATTACTGCCTGCCGAGCTATTCCGGATCCTGTCGCGTTCAAAGCTACGATTGGCACCCTACGCGGTATTGAACGCCGCCTTGTGTCGTCATATAAAAAACTAATCATAGACGCGCCTAGACGCGATCTTCCTTTTATCGAAGACCTTTTAAATCGATCTCTAAAATCCAGTCAATCTGTTGATAGTTATAAGCGCTGAGTCGGTAATTTTTCCGAACGGTGTCGAAGTGCGCCTTCCAGGTCATAGTATTCTGCTACCATTTTGTCTTTAGCTAACGAAATCTCAAGAAAACCATGCCGTGACTCGGCGTATTTAACGTTTTTTGAACCGCTATCAACTGGATAAAGATCAGCCCCGGCTCCTCCAGACAGGAAGAGTTCGATGCGGCAATCATCCGCGACCTGATGCTCCATATGATGGGCATGACCAGCTAACCAGGCATCGGCTTTGTTACAAACAACCGGTTTGATAAAAAACTCGCGGAAGCCACCTTGATGACCATGCCCCTTCGCACTTGTGCTCGTCAGTGGATGATGAGACATCACGATCGTCCAAGTCGCAGGATATAATTTCATTGCCTTTAGCATGTAGTCGTAGGTACAAAAAGTATCTTTAAAACAAAATTCAGAGAGTTCAGAATCGAATGCGATCAGAGTCAATAGCGAGCCAAAACGTAGGGAATAAAACCGGTTCGGCATGTACCAACGTTTATTCACTAAAGTCATCTCGATCTGCGCGGCAGGGTTTCCTTTGTAGTCATGATTACCAAGCACTGCAAAGATTGGCAGTTCATTTAAACAACTTGATCCGTAAGGCAGAAATATGCGGTCTTGCCACAAAGGATCTTCAGTAGAAGTTACGCCGGCCGGATAAACATTATCGCCAAGCATTAAAATCGCGTCAAAAGGACCGCCGGCGACACATCTGGCCTCCATCGCTTTCGCAACACCCCCTTGCTCTGTTCGTCCACTTCCACTGTCTGCGATTACAAAAAATTTCAACTGTTCAACATCGGCTTTTTCAACATGCAAAGGACCAACGCGCACACGCGGAAGTTTCAGCAAGGTTTGACGAAACTGAACTAGAAGACCGATCAAAATAATCATCGGAATGACGATCAAAAGTTTCGACGTCCGTGTTTTTTTTGCATTCATACGCAAGGCTTCCATAAAAGAACCATTTGAATAGTTCTTTTATCGCCTCTTCTCCGAAAATGCAACGTTCGCAGCCTTAAACTTTCTTAGGTGGATTTTGTCGCAGGCGTGGCCTCGGTGTCCGCGGCGGGCGACTGGAGTCTTTTTCTGCAGGTTTTGCTTTAGAAACTTTAAGTTCGTCAGATGCTGCCGGTTTGATCGTTGGAAATTTCTTCCAGTCAAAGTACATGACTTCATCTGCGAGTTTTATCAAATCCTTATGTGCAGATCGGTCTGGACTGCATACTAACGTGATTGTCGCGCCGTGTTCCTGTGCGGCAATCACTGCCGGAATGAAGTCACTGTCTCCTGCGACGATAACTGCATGTTGAATATGACCTGCTGCAGCGTGTCGAACCATATCGACCGATAGCATAACGTCAACCCGCTTCTGAGAAAAAACATCACGGTCGCCGTCCCTGCGTTTCTCTAACTTTCCAAGTCTAATCTTCCAGCGGTCGATCGACTCGATCTCTTCGACAA
>CAMAXT010000043.1 GCA_945862295.1 Pseudobacteriovorax antillogorgiicola | reverse complement strand
AGTAAGGTTGATTGCAAAGTTATTGATCGTTCCAATTTGTGCAGGTTGATTGCTTCGTTGATCAAGTCTTTAACGGCTGTTTTGTTTTCCATGCTGCGAACTCCCGTGCTTTAGTTATGGCAGAAAGACCATAACACGGCTTTTTTTCTGCATAAATTTCTGGAGTTGTAGATATAAACAGGATTCAAGCATAGAGGCGTAGATCTCTATTCCAGCGTGTCTGATTTATTGAGAACAAATTTTTTCGGTGAAGATCAGGGTTCTCCGCTTGTCATGCGATGCTGCGACGCAAAAAAGGTGTCAAGATCTTTTGAAGAAATATTCTGTTTGATCCTGCGCTGACGCAGCTGAAAAACTATTTAAAAGACGGTCAAAGGGCCGCAGATCTAAGCCTACGCGTTAACCGAATGACATTGCGATCGCGCGATCTCTTTTTTCCTACCCATTCCTTTTTTTTAGTTTTCGACAAAGTTTTCGCTTTTCGACAATAACTTCCGCGAGAAATAAATAAAGCTCCTAATGGGAGCGACTAAAATTCCGAGAACGACGCAGGACACCCAACTGCGGATTTTTCCATGATCACTTGCATCCAGCAGAACATGTTAGTTGCTATTGCTACAATCGGTAGTCTTCTCGCGTCCTGCGGAAGCCCGCCTATAGTTAAAGCACGTCAGATATTTTTACATGAGGACATAGATAATAATAGCGCGCCCAACTCGCTTGACGATTCTCTATCTGAACATCTATATGGCATTCACGCACCGGGTGGGTGGGAAACGCAACCGATAGTCCTAAGGTTCGAGGAACGAGTTTCGGCACCTGTCAGAGAAGGCGTCCGCAAAGCCGCAAGCACTTGGAATAACGCTATAGGCTTCGAGCTGTTAACGTTTGAAGGCACTGCAGCAAACTTTAAGGGAACGCTTTACGGCCGATTAGACGATGAAATTTCAACTGTCGGAGTTGAAAGCTATTGGTGCCGAACGAATAAGTCGGACTTGGTTTTGGGTACAGCAATTTGGAAAAATAGTATGTCTAACCCGACCAAACTTACGAGCGCTGACCTAGTTTTAAACGATCAATACTATATAATCGGCAATTCTTTAGAATTAAAGTCAGACGGTGACAGGGAGGTTGTAGATGCCGAATCACTGGCTCTCCACGAGCTCGGACACTTGCTGGGCTTGGCGCACACGCCATCATATGCAGGCGGAAGCGTCATGTCTCCAAACGTATTCATCGGTGATGGTATAGTTTCACGCCAGTTATTTGAGCTTGATGTTGCTCGCGTCCGATTTCTCTATGTTCCTGGCACCGAGTCACCGCCAATGTTTCCTCCGCCTCCGCCTCCGCCTCCACCCCCACCGCCGTATGTACCATCGGAACCCTATGTATCATCTGAACCAACTACATCTCCGGTCACCCCTAGTTACCCAACTCGGCCGCCACCGCCACCGTGCGACTGGGACTCTGAGTAACAAGATTTATGGTCAACTTCCGTTCACTTTTAAATAACAAGAAGTTTTTTTGGAATAGGAATATTGAGAGATTTAATCGAATTCGCTTTGATTTCCAGCGAGTTTTAAATGGTCGGGGTAGCGAGATTCGAACTCACGACCTCACGCACCCCAAGCGTGCGCGCTACCAGGCTGCGCTATACCCCGACTCGGTACTTCAACCATGAAACAGTTAAAAGTACAGGAATATAGCTAGGTAACATGATCCTAATACTCGGTCAACCAAAAGCGCGGCCGATTTGGAGCTGGAAAATGCTCCTGTTATACTAAGAATATCAACACCCATTCCTGTTCCCATCCTGGCCTTGCCCAGGAGACTTCCAAGTACCAAAAGCACCCAAGGATCGGCACTACGGATGAACCGTATTTTAGTCCAATTCATAGCGGTTAGTTTGCTTTTAGCATGCAGCACTCTCACGTTGTCTATTTCTTCCGCAAAAGCTGCGATATCAACTCAAGAACTTTCAGAAAAAAATAAAACTGAAGAACTCTTCCCAGTTCCTAAAGCTGTCAAAAAACAAGTCCGGTTCTGGGAGAAAATCTTTTACCGTTTTCCATCTTCGACAGTCATTGTCCATGAAGCTGATGATCTCGACCGCATCGTCGATGTGATCGACTACAAGCATTATGGTAAGACCGAAAACAAAGCACCGATTGCTCGCAAGGAACGCGAAGAAGTCACTCAGAAGTATCTAAAACGCTACAATTTAGCCCTACAACGCTTCGCAAAAGAAAAAAAATTAGCCATTCGGCACGGTGGGATCGAGAAGAGAGTCTTCAACGTCTATAAAAAAGACGCGAAAGCACTCAAGAAACTTTACGAAGGCACTATCAAACTCAGAGTGCAAACAGGATTGGCTGACGACTTCCGTCTCGCAGCTGGACGAGCGATAAACTACTTTCCGTACATGGAAAAAATGTTTGAACAGTACGGCGTGCCAAAGCAGCTGTCGCGTTTGGCGTTTGTTGAATCAATGTTCAACATCAAAGCTCGTTCAAAAGTTGGGGCATCTGGTCTATGGCAATTCATGCCTGAGACGGCTCGCAGTTATATCTATGTGACGAGTACTGTCGACGAACGCAATTCGCCGTTTAAAGCGACAAAAGCTGCCGCGCAGTTTCTATTCGAGAATTACCGCGAACTAAAAAGTTGGCCACTAGCAATTACCGCATACAACCACGGTCGACTTGGGATGCTGAATGCAGTGCGGCAGACAGCGTCCGATGATATCGGTACCATTATAGAAACCTACCAGTCAAAAAGCTTTGGCTTCGCCAGCCGAAACTTCTATGCCGAGTTTTTGGCAGCAGTCGCTGTATTTGAACGTTTGAGACAGGAAAATAAGATCGAGACAGCTCATCCGCTTCCCGAGACGCTTTCTGTGATCTTACCGTCACCGGTATCTCCGATAGACTTAATGAAACACACACCTCTCACAAAAGAACTCATCGCTGAGCACAACCCCTGCATCTCAGAAACTGCTTACGATTTAAAGAAAAAGAAAATGTTACCGGAATTCTACGAGATCAGAGTTCCGGCGCAACTATATCAAGCAGTACGAACCGGGCTTGACAGCCTAGAACGTAAAAAATACGCAAGGAGATAAGCACGTGCCAAAAAGTCTTGTAATTTTACTTTCTGTCATCACCTTTGGGTTTCTGACCAGAATCGCTATCGGTCAAAGCGGCGAAGAGGGCGCAGATAAAGTGCTTGAACAGCTCGAGCAGCAAATCATGTCAGATGAAGCTGATGGCCTAAGTCACTTCAAATCTCCTAACGGCCCGTTTGGTATGCAGGATGAAACAGCTCCGATCAATAACGGTGGTCCAAAGATGAAATCCGCCAACATCGAAGCAGCGCAAGACTTCTCCCAAATCCACAAACAGATCAAAGATCTTGAAAGAGATATCGACACACTTTCCAGTGATGTTCAGCAGTATAAGCAAGCTGCGGTCGTAGCTTCAAAAGACAACAGTTACGTTTACCTCGAAGCAAATATCATGGAAGCAGAGACTAATAATCTCAAAAGCATCCGTGTTAAAGTCGACGGCTTCACTGTCTATCAAGTGCGAGATACCGCAGGTCTTTGGACGCCAAAATCGGCCATACCACTTTACTCAGGCCCTCTTTCAGCCGGTACCCACCGCATCGAGATCAGCGCTCATATCGGCGAGATTCAAAAACCAGGTCTGCCGGTTAACGGTCCGTCATTCAAATCTGTAGAAAAGACATTTGAGATCCAAGTCCCACTAGGTAGCACAAATAAAAAGTATCAGATCGCTATTGCTCCAGCAGCTGATGCCGGAGCAGCCCCAACGGTTACCCTAAAGGACTCTCTATAATAGGAACGCAATATGAAATTTGATCGCAAGAGAGCCATACCGACAGGAGTGACACTAGCCATAGCTGGGTTCTCTTCTGCATTGTTCTTTTCTGTCGCTGAGCTCTCTGATCCTGAAACAGAGTTTGCGAAGATAAGAAGTGAGCTTAATGCTGCTCAAGACCAGATCAACGCAGCAGTGAACATCACTGCTCGGCCAGGTTTAGGTCCACAAACTGTCGAAGCCGACGAAAACTTCTCTTCCGCCTTGGTTTATTTTAAGTCGGGGGAATACCCGGCAACCATCCGCATGCTTAATAACTACCTAAACAATACCCAGGTCCCAGAGTTTACAAGATACCAGAAAGCTCAGTATCTTCTGGGACGCTCGTATCAACACATGGGACGAAGCACAAACGCCATCAGAGCTTATTTGCGTTATATAGCCGCATTTTTAACTGCCCATTCGAACGATCATCAAGAGTTCCTTGATGTCCTAAGACGCACAGTCTCTCTCTCCATTGAAGACAGCGACCAATCCTCAGAGGCCTCCACACTTATCGCCTCCCTCACAAGTTTAGAACTACCTGGCGAAGTCAAAAACATCGTCAATGTCATTGCGGCAAAATCAGCCGTCATGAATAAAAACAACAACGTCGCAGGTCGTCTTCTAGAAGAAACGATCAAAAACTCAGGCGACAAGACTTTAAAAGCAAAAGCATTCTATATTAAAAGCCTTTTGGCTATCAGCCAGAAGAACTACGAGGGTGCAGAAGAATATTTAGCGGAAGCGACAGTCGCTGAAGTCGACCAAGCCACTAAAGATCTGGCTCGCCTTGGACTCGCAAGGCTTGCTCTAAAACGCAACAAGCAGACAGCAGCACTTCGCTATTACGGTATGATCGAAGAAAAGAGCGAACATTTTAAAGAAGCGCTCTTCGAAAGCATCTATGTGCACATCGATCAAGGCGAAGACACGCAGGCACGTGCAAAGGCAGTATTTTTTCTTGGACAGTACAAAGACACCATCGAGGCGGTTCAGCTTCGCATGATCCTTGCGTATCTTGACCTTAAAGCGGGCGATTTCGCAGGCGCAAAGGTAACACTTGAACAGGCTGACCAGAGGGTCAATGACGTTGACCAATATCTCTATAAAAACCTTATTAATAAAACTCAAGTCACAGCAGGCGACCTAGCAACGCTGTCTGATCTGACTGCTGGCCATATCGACGATGCACCTTCAGTCAAAGAAGCTGCGAAAATCTTTGCCAAACTCTCATCTCTGCAAAAAACATTGGCCGACGTTGACGGTGAGATTCGCTCTGTAACCCTCGCATCAAGCCAGTCTGGTCTTGAGCAGTTAAACCCAACTTGGGTAAACCGGTCTGAGCAGCTCGCCGAGATTGGAGACCAACTCTTAGCTATCGGTCACAGGCTGATTGCGACAGAGAGAAACCTCTACGAAAAAGACATCGACGGGTTGAATAAGCAAAAACTCCTCTCCTCTGAGAACCGCAGAACCAAACTCCTTGACTCGAACGTTGCTCTAAAAAGAAAAAATATCAATTGGAAGGTCTATCGGGACTACCTAGCGGTCCATATGAATTTGAAAGAGTCGAGCGCAAAACTCGCATCGATGGAAGCAAGTTTAGCCTCACTTAAATTCGCAAAAAACGCTGACAAAGTTGATCTCACTGAGATTGAAATCACGGAGCTTTCAAGAAAAGTCTCAAAGATGAAGTCTGAACATCAAGAACTCGTCCGCCAAGCAAATCTGGCAAAGATAAAACACACCGGTAAAGAAGGTCCGCACCACGGGGCACGACTGTTCTTAAGCCAGTACGTTATTTCTCTAGAAGAAGAATCAAGCATCATCGAAACAGCGCGCGACAGTCAAGATAGTACCGCCGTACGGCTGCTTGCTAGTGATGCCAAAGAATACTGGAAACTCTGGCAAATGGCTGTTGGCAGCGTCCTAGCTGGCTTTAAATCCCTTGATGACGATATCAATAAGACCCTCGGAGATTCTGTTCAACGCCTTGAGGTTCTTTCGACACGCCAAGAGATGCTCAATATGAAGCTAAACACCATTGTCGCAAATGTTGAAACTGGTCTCGGTGCAAACCTACATTCTATCCTCAACCAATACTCGGTCGCTCTTAATAAGAAGAGTGCACGCAATAAAAAATGGAAAGCCGATATCGATTGGCTGGACTACCAACAGCAGCAGGAACAGGAATCTAAGCTCACAGAGAAATTCAATATTGAACAACAGATTTTGAACGAAAACCTTCGCGACATAAAGCAGGGACTCATATGGTAAAAACAGCACTCATCGCCTTCGTCATTTGTTTTGCGCCGGTCGCATTCGCAAACGACGAGAACACTGGCCCATCAGCAGCAGAAGCGTACATAAAATTTTGGGACGCTTTTGAAGCTTATGAAAATAAGAAAATTAACGAAGCCGTTAAGAACCATGCAGAGGCAATGAGTTCTCTTCGATCGCACTACTCGCAGGAAAAGTCTCAAATCACCAAAGCACAAGTTGCAGCACTGCAAACTTCAGCTGCGAAATATAAGCAGCAGTTGAAAGACCACCCGAGTGCTCCAAACCGGCCGTTCGTTTTGCTAAACCTCGCCCAGGTGTTAAGCATGGTCGGTGACATTATGGCTAAAGAAAATATCAATTCTGGCACGTTCGCTAAATCAGAAGCTCTTGAATACCTACTTGATATCAACGCCAGGCATTCAGACTTCACTCAGATCGAACAAGCAAATTATTTAAGAGCAGCAATTTTAGAAACCATGGATCGCTCGGATGATGCATTTGTCGTTTGGCGAGCACTTGCCAATACAGCATCCAACACAATTTTTGGTGTTCATGCTTCGGTCGCTTCTGGAGACTACTATTTCCGAAGAGAACAGGCCGCAGACGCAGTTCCTTACTATCAAAAAGCCCTGACTCTGCTCGAAAAAATTGAAACCAAACAGCGCAGCTATGAAGCAGCCCGCATCAACTACCGACTTGCATGGTCTGCTTACCGGGCAGCTGAGCCGACGACAGCTCTCAATGCTGCTCTGCTACTTTTCGAACCTTCGATGTCGGCATCAACACTTGAACGCCGCTCGCGGTTTCAACTTGATGCGATCGACATCGCCGCAGACGCCCTCTACGATCTCAACAATCGTCAGATGTCTGCAAAAGTCATCAAGCGTCCCGATCTGAGCCATGTCTCGTCAGCAATTGGCGAGCGGCTGATGACCAACTACCTTAAAAATAGCATCACGCAGGAAGCAGTCTATTTAGGCGATCTTTTGGCCGCTGAGTTCCCGTTGTCAGCGGAAATTCCGCAAATCCTGACACTGCTGGCAAATGCCCATGCAACGCAGAAAAATCGCCAGCATGAGATCAACGCTTTAGAAAAAATTGCGATGCTTTTACCGGCGCAAAGCCTCTACCGCTCACGCCACCAGAAATCACCTGAAAGTATCAGGGCGATGGAAGTTGAAGCAAAGAAGGCATCCCTGCGTGTGGCTGACTATTACTACGACTTCGGTCTTTCGGCAGGAAACGTCAGAGCGTTCTCGACGTCAGCTTCTTATTATGACAACCTCACTAACTTCTCTCCCAATGATCCAGATGCCAACAAATGGCGTTTAAGAAAGGGTCACTGCTTCTATTTTGCTGGTCGCTACGCCGAAGCAGACGAAATCTACACATCGCTGAAATACGACTACAAAGTCGACAATGAAGTTTTGCAAGTTGCTGGCTATCAGCATGTCCAGACCAATGAAAAACGTTGGCGAGACGCATTTTCCACAGCGATGGAAAAAGGCAGTGCTCCTTTAAAAGATCCCGGAACTTTAAAAGCTCTGAACGACCTGGAAAAAAGTATCGACGAATTCTCGGCACGCTTTCCCGAAGAAGGCCGTTCAATCGACCTTCTTCTCGTCGGTGCTGGCGCCAATAGAGATATGGAACAGTTTGAAAGAGCCTCTCGGTACTGGCAACGAGTGCTAGTATCAAAGCCGTCCGATGCTCAACGCGGTGTCGCAATCAGAGGGATGATCTTTGCATCGATGAAGCTCGGTTCCCCCTATGAAGTGGCATCGATTACCAGAAAATTCCTAAAATTAGAAAATTGGGGCACCCTCGGTAGCCGTCTTGAGGCTGAACTGAAAAGCGTTCTTGCAGAATCTTCAATTGACGAAGGCAAGCACCAAAATCAAAACGGCAATGCGCTTGAAGCTGGCCTATTTATGACATCGGTAGCTGAAGAATTTCCAGATCTCCCACGCCGTGCGAGAATCTACCGTGATGGCGCTTATCTGTTAGCGATAGGCGGAGAATGGTCAAAAGCTGAAGACTCTGCGAAAAAATACTTGAAGTCTGGGCTTCAACTTCACAAAGACGATATCGTGTACCTCCTAGCAAGAGCCCAGGAGTATCAGCTCAAGCTAAAAGACGCTGCTCAGTCGTACTTTGACCTCGCAGAAAAATTCCCGAAACATATTAAAGCTGGCAATGCTCTCAAACGAGCAGAAGACCTGGCAGTAGCTGAGCACGATTTCAATCTCGCAGCCAATGCCGCTGCCTTGCAAGCTGAACGTTCAGCCGGCTCTTTAAGACTAGCTAATTTCAAACGAGCTGCCGATTACATGGAAAAAGGCGACGATCCTGAACGCGCCCGAGCGCTGGCGCAAAAGGCAAGCATGTCAGCAAAAACTCAGGCCGAAAAATTCTACGCCCGCCTAATGGTAGGTAAAATGCTTTTGGCAAAGGGTTCAACCCAGGACGGCATCGACAATATCAGAGAACTCTCCAAACAAATCATGCGTTCGGAGACTCTGTCACTTGAAGAAAGAGCAGCATTATCGGGCGAGGTATTTTTTATTCTCGGAGAAGACGACATGGGCCGCTTCTCTAGCTACAGTCTTGTTGATAGAGAAGGAAGCACCACAGACAAGATCAAAACCAAAGAACGATACTACAATGACCTGAAACAAGAGTACACCAACGCCATGGCGTCACGACACCCCGAGTGGTCTACAAGAGCGCGCTATCAACTAGCAACCGCCGCTCAGGCATTTGCCGACGAGATTTCTATGCTACCATCGAAATCGGGCGAAAAAATTACCTACAGATCATCTACACAGTATCAAAAGACTGCGAAAGCTTTCTCTGACTATGCGCGAAAGCTCCATAGTGAGAACGTTCTTGAAGCAGCAAAAAATCCAGCTACCTACCGTGAGAACGACTGGATAAGACGATCGAAGATGGTCGTCAATGGTGGCAACTACAGCGAGAAAGAAGCGCTCGATCAACACGAGTTGCTTCCAGTCTCCTTTAAAAACAACCTCCCAGCAGAATGGAGCTTGTAATGAAAACATTACTATCTGGTATTGCAGTTTTAATACTCTTGACTGGCTGCTTTGCTAGCAAAGATGCTAGCGACGAGGACCTGGACATTAAGTCAGATAAAAAGCCGACGTCAGAAAAGAAAATCTCCTACGATGACTTAACAAAACCAACAAAAATTGAAATCCCGCAAGATGCGGTCACTAATTGGCAGTCGTTTTTCAAGAGTCCGCCAACATCTGCGCAAAAAAACTTACTCGAACAAAAGCTAAAGAAATGGTCTGACAACGACACGCCAGAAGGTCTTTTAGCTCGAGCCCGCAGCGAAACTGCCGTTGGTCAGCACGGTTCTGCAGAAATCAGCTTTCGCAAAGCGCTAAGACTCAATAGCGAAAATCATGAAGCTATGCTTGAGTTAGCTGGTCTCTATCTTAAAAAAGGCGAGATCTCGACAACCTTTGAGCTATTGGCGCAAGTAAGGGAAGTCACAACGACTTCAGAAGACATTTCAAAAGCCTTTATCTTTAAATACCGCTACGTCCTCTCCCTCGCCTACCTTGCTCGTGGCGAAAGAGAAAAAGGGCACAATATTCTCAGTGCTCTTATTGGCGAAGTAAAAGATTTCGCGCCTGCCTACACGGCATTAGCGTCTTCATATATCGAACTCGACCGCTTAAATGTCGCCGAATTCGTCATGAAACGCGCTGCAGACCGCATTAAAGACAATGCCTCCGTGTTTAACCTACTTGGTTACATTCATCAAAGAGGCAGGCAAGGTGATGCCGCGAGACGCTGGTTCGATAAAGCTCTAGTCGTTGATCCAAATTATGCACCGGCACTTGTTAACCGCGGTAATCTTTACGCTCAACAGTTCGAACTTAGCCACGCAGAGAAAGATCTCTTAGCAGCACTTTCAGCCGACCCCAGTAGCAGTGATGCCATGGTTTCACTCGGAGTGGTGCAGAAACGCCAAGGCAACATTACGGGTGCGCGTGCGTCATTGAGCAAAGCAGTTGAGATGAATCCAAACAATGCGTTCGCACGCTTTAATCTTGCCGTCTTGATGGCAAAAGAACTTAAACAGCCGACCGATGCGATCCGCCTTTTTAATGAAGTGATACAAACCTCCGGAGCTACCAGAGAACTCACTAACATGGCTAAGACATATATGGCTGATTTGCAACGCGACCAGATTTCAACCAATTGATTTTATACGATAAAATCGTCATGCTAGGCGATAAAAGCTAAAGTTCGGACCTAGAATGCCGATCTCACCTGGTACAATAGTGCTAGGTAGCCAGGAGTAGTGGATCCATGACAGCTAACAACAATAATCCTCCCGTCAGTCAGCAAGGTAAACGTGCTTACGACCGCACGAGTTATATTCTGGTCGTGGACGATGACAATACATTGTTGAAGTTCTTCAAAATTCACTTAAATAAATTCTTCTCAAAAGTCATTGTTGTGAAGAGTGCAAAAGAAGCGATCGATACTCTTCGCGAGAAGGAAATCGATCTCGTTATCTCTGACATCAGAATGCCTCGCATGGACGGCCTGCAACTCTTAAAGAGAGTCAGAAAGCATGATCCAGCGATTCCAATGTTAATGATCAGTGGCGCTCTTTTATCTGACGATCAAAAACTATCCGCTGAAGAAGATGCAGATGGTTACTTGAGAAAACCATTCTCGGTCGACGATCTTCATTCCTTCATCGAAAAAGGCATGCAGCTTAGAGACAAATACAAGAAGTTAAGTGAATACCTCGATGACAAGAAGTCATTCCGCGATGTTTTGTCAGGTAAAACTAAGATCGAAAAAGCTGTGAGTGACGCAGGCCAAAAGGGCGAAGCGACCGAGCTTCTAGCAGAAATCAAACAAGCAAGCTAACTCTCTGGTACATCCATTGAGAAAAATAACTGCTGGGACTCGCCCCGGCAGTATTTATTTGCCTCTTTGAGAGCCTTGATCAGCATCGACCCGTACCACGAGCACAGCATGCCATCCGCCTTAAGAACAGGTGGATGACTCGGCCACTCATCTTTCAAGGAAACGATGTCACGTCTGCGAAAAGGGAAGGGCTCGGTCGAGAAGAAGATAGCCTCTGGGATTTCACCCTGCAATGGAAAACTAACCTCAGGATAACGGTTCTCGGTCTGACAAACATTGCGGTAACCAAGCAATGCGAGCATCCGAGAAATGTACGTATCCTCGCTAACAATCATCCAAGGGTTGCGCCAGATAAAATACATAAATGTCTTCAGTGGTAATCCGGTAGCCAAAGTTTTTATCTCTTCAATCAGCGTATCAATCTGACCCGCATAGTTGTGACCATCCTGAACTCCGAGAAAAGAGCAAATATCGCGGATCATCGCTGGAACATCTTCTGGAGATTTAGGAAAGGTATTTAGGACATTTGTAAACGCACCGAGAGCTGCAATATGTTCGGGCTTATTTTCTTCTTCGTTAACCAATACGTGGGTAGGTTTGAGATTAGCGATCTGGTCGATATTTGGATCTTTCGTCCCGCCGCACAAAGTCGCCGTCCGCTGCAAGCCTGGTGGTTCGATACAAAAATTTGTGCAACCAACCAGCGCGTCACGTAACCCAAGATCAACGATTAGGTGCGTCAAACTTGGCACCAAACTAACAATGCGCATCTTAACCCCGTTGCAACAGCTTTCCCGTCAAACCATAAGCATGGCTAAACAACATTGCAAGTGAACAAGATAAACATCCACCGATTAAAACCGCTAGAGGATCGAATCCCTCAGTCGGTGGCATAGTTGATCTAGCAATCATCAGCGGACCCATCGCAAATGTTCCGAGGAAAAGTCCGACAGTTTGTATTTTTTTGATGCTGATAGAAAGAACGGAGTATGGAATTGTTAAGCCAAAACAGATGTGCAACATCGCGAAGAGATTTGTATGCCCGTGCGCACTGCGCGAGAGAACCGCACTCCAGTTATTGAGAAGCTCCATGTCTTTCAAAAATGCTTCCGTTAAATCATTTGCAATGAATGCACCGGCGGCGGCCGCAATAAAGAGAACCGCAAATCCAATCACCATGTTCAAAATTGCTATTCTTGGCATTTAGCTTCCATTCTGATTTCGATCGTAAATCGTCGTTTTTTTTCTTTCCGTGCGAATGTCGTCCTCGGCAATTAATGCCCACCGCATCCAGATTCACATTCGCTTATGCTATAATAGCCTATGGAATACTATGGTAACTAGCCTGCAAGCATTCTTACGTCAAAAATCTGACACAACATAGAGGACGTTCATGAAGCGAGTATTAAATCTTAACCCGTGTGGCGTTTTTTTAGCCGTTGGCCTGCTACTCGGAGCGTCAAGCTCTGCCTTCAGTACAGTCTATGTTACGGGCTCAGTTTCGGCTTCGACTTCAAATGTCCCACTACAGACATTTGAATCACAAGCTGGCAGCGGTTCCTTGGCAGTTGACCTAGGTAGCTATATCCGCTTGGGCGTTACCCACAAACAAGAATTTCAAAGTTCGAGCGGCTATAAAGACACCGCGACAGAAATAGCCCCGACACCCAATTATGTCGAGGTTTATAGCCGTACGCACATCGTGTCTAACTCATTGGACTTGACTTTGATCCTTTACGAAGGACAGATCTTCTTACCTTATCTGACTCTCGGTGCCGTTGTAAAAAACTACCGATTTGATAGTCAGGAAGAAGGTCAACTGTCACAAACCAAAAAAGGCATTGTGGGTCCTGTACCGAACGTAGGTGGTGGGATTGGCTTTCGCCTAAACAAAGACTTCACTCTTAAGTTCTCTTTTACAGCGTCCCCAGGGCTAGCGCAAAAACCCGGCGAAGAGAAGGCAACAAGCACCTGGGATCGCAATACCTCCATTGGCCTAACCTACCAGCTCTGATCTAAATTTATTCTTTCTCAAGCGGCCGGGATTTTAGGGACCACTCCCTTAAATCCCGGCTTTATTTTACGAACGTTTCCGGTATTTTTTGCGCAAATACCAAAGGTATGTGCCCATTAAAGTTGAGTCCTGCCACCGAAATCCCTAATCCTCCGTTTTTACTAGCCGATAACAAGACCAGGAACCAAACTGCTCCGGAGATTGGGCTTGTCGACTCAAGCGCAAATTTTAATTCTATTGTTAGTGATTGTTGTCGTCTCGTCTGTTGGCGCGATCTGGCAATTTGCTAACATTCGCGGCTATCAAGTGCGCGGCCGCCGCCGTGTTAATGCAGCTCAAGCAAAAACCGCTCTAAGGGGTGGTGATAAACGCAAACTAACACCCCCTGAGAAGAAACTTTATAAGGAAGCTCAGCGCATGCTGCGCGAGAAGAAAATTTCTGCAGCCGCAAGAATCTTCGAACAACTTGGTATGCCGCGCGAAGCAATTCAATGCCTCGAAGATGCTCGTCTCATCCATGAAGCTGCAAGCATTCTTCTTCGCATGCAAAGGCACAACCGCGCAGGCGTGATCTTCGCACGCCACGGCATGTGGATCGATGCAGCGCAGTGCTTTAAAACAGCGAACATGCCTGCTGAAGCTGCCAAATGTTTCCGTGAATCAGGCGATCATCACCAAGCTGGTACGTTCTTCGAAGCAGCTGGCCGTTTTGAAGATGCAGCGGCGAGCTACGAACAAGCAGGCGAGTTCATCCGAGCAGCACGCCTGCTATTCTTAAACAATGAGCGCGATCAATCTCTGAGATTTTACGCAAAAGCTGAACTCGGAACTCGTGACCCAACGTCTCTCAATATTCGCGATGATGAACTCGACATGCTTGCGGCGTATATCTCTGCCGGCAATGACGATGATCCTATTATCAATATCATTACTGCCTACGAACGCGCAGCACCGACCATCTTAGCGTTACTGAAAAAGAATAGTATCAACCTAGCGATCAAAATCTTCAAAAAATCCGCCGAAGATCTTGGCCCAGTACTGATGTCAGATATCAACTATGGTGACGAAAGCGCACAAAAACTAGTCGATCTATTTCTGAATGCAGACCAACAAAGTTATGCAGGGCGGGTACTAGAGCGGCTCGAAGAATTCGAATCAGCTGGCAACGCGTTTGAAAAAGCCGGAGACTTCGAAAGAGCGTCTTATTGTTTCGAAAGAGCTGGCAACAAGGTTCGAGCGAAAAAGCTGAAAGCGATGAACCTAGAAAGCCCTCAACGCCTCAAATACGGCAACAACGGTTTTGCACTGGCAAACGTCACCGAAAACGATTCCATGTCAGATAATGTTGATCGTCAGGATGATGACAGAACATCTGGAAGTAATGAATCAACAGCATTCCTTCAAGTTGAACAGCCTGGTGAATCTGATTCTGATGACGAAGAGCAGAATCAAGATTCCGATGATAACTATGATGATAGCTCAGAAGAAGAATCCGATGCAGAGGTCAATCAGACTCCTCCAGTTGTGGTCATTCCACCGGTACCTGTTATTTCCGCTGCTAAACATGAACCCTTGAAAGTAGGGGCATCTATGCCAACACCTCCAGGTCCAAACGGTGGCAACACCGGCAACTTCAGTCTTTCGGTTCTTGAAGATGAAGATATCGACAACCAAGAAACGATGAGTACGCCGCCTGTCCCACCAGCTCCGATTCCAGTAGTATCAGTTCCAGCGTTCGTCGCACCAGTCCCAGTAACCCCCGCTCCACCTGTTCAAACTGAATCCGGGCTTCCGCTTCCTAAGCCGATTCCATTGCCCATCTTATCGCCTGTCCAATCAGAACCAGGACATACAAACCTCGGAGTTGCGGCATTCCACCGTTCTAAATTTTTCGCTGATCTCGATTACCGGCAAAAAAACAAGATGTGGGATATTGGTAAAACGCAGCTCTTAAAAGCCGACGAAACAATCCTCAGCTATAACGACGAACCGGTTGGCATCTACGTCATTCTCTCAGGAACCGTAAGTTGCTACAAACTTATAAAGGACCGCGACACTTACGTTGACCGCATGGGCGAAGCTGAAAGTTTCGGCGAGCTTTGGCTGCTCGCAGACCAGCCAACCACAGTAAAATTCGTCGCCTCTGCTGAAACAGCCGTTCATATAATCGACCGTACAGCCTTTAATGACCTGTTAGACTCAGACGGCTCTATAGCCAGAAAACTGTACAAAAGATTTACAATGCGTCTACTAAAACGACTGCTAAAGCCCCAAAACCCTAATAAAAATCAGAGCGCTTCCTAGGTTTTTCCCTGGCACGGAGCATGCAAGAACATCAGTACTGATATTCTTCCTGTACCTGCTGAATGGAGACTGACATGAGCCTGATTTGCTTTAAACACCGTGCATACAATGGTAGTACAGCCCCAATTCTTTCTTGCAACACATGCTGCAAAATTTTTGTCGAAGAAATCAAAGCACACCACACTCGCGGCACAGAAGATTTCAAACCTGCTGAGTGGCTAAAACAAAAATCACGCGAAGCCCGCGCTGCGATCGCAATCAATAAATTGCAAGTACAACGGCCAGAGCCAAAGAAAATGGCGGTGAACGACTCGAAATACTAAGTTCTAAGCAAAATTACGAAAGGCCTTAGAGAAATCTAGGACCTTTTCTAATCCGGGGCCACCCGGATTAGAAGTATCAAAACAATACCGGCAGCTCCCGTTTTGGGTGAAACAAATACCAATTTGCAGCGCAAACTTCCTCATCTTAGAATTACTGCGCCAAAAAGCCGTCTCAAAACTGTACTATAAGGCCGATCGGCCAATATCAAAACAATACCAGTAGCACCGCTTCACTAAGCTGAAATATCGCCAATGTAGCGTATTTACAGCAAGTTACAATTTTGGCACAACCGTTGCTGAAGAGTATCTTCGGGGAGGCATTTTATGCATCAAGCTGAAGCCGTAAGAAAAACTGAAACGACCGCACTGAACGCTAAGAAGAACGTTGCTAAATTCGTAATAGCAACCGTTATGCTTCTAGCGACCGTGGCGGTCGTTTATATTGCTACCCGAACTTAAACCATCTCGACGATAACGGCACTGGCTTCGCCACCGCCGATACATAGCGTCGCTAATCCGCGTTTTTTACCCTTCGCAGCTAACCCATTTAACAGAGTCGCTAAGATCCTTGCACCGCTGGCACCGATAGGGTGACCAATCGCAACTGCGCCGCCGTAAGGGTTAACTTTCTCAGCATCGAGACCTAAGTCTTTAATTGCAGCCATCGGCACGACAGCAAACGCTTCGTTGATTTCGAATTGATCGATATCGTTGATCGTCAAATTAGCTTTTTTGAGAACTTTTCTGATGCCTTCGACAGGCGCCGTAGTGAACCAGCTCGGCTCCTGCGCGTGCGAGGCTTGAGCGACAATGCGCGCTATTGGCTTTAAACCGTGCTTTTTCATGGCATCTTCGCCAACAATAACTGTAAGTGCTGCACCATCGTTGATCGAGGAAGCATTGCCAGCGGTGACGGTGCCGTTCTTATCGAAAGCAGCACGCAGGGTTGAAAGTTTCGCTAGGTCGACAGAAAACGGTTCTTCGTCTTTATCGACAATGACGTTGCCTTTGCGACCGACTACTTCTACTGGAATGATCTCTTTCGCAAAATGCCCGCTCTCAGTTGCCTTACGGGCGCGCTCATAACTTCGAATAGAAAAAGCATCCTGCTCTTCACGGGAAAACTTATATTCCTTCGCGCAGAGATCGCCGAAGTTACCCATGGGGCTATTGCCATATGGATCCCAAAGACCGTCAAACTGCATGTGGTCTTTCATCTCAACATTGCCGAACTTAAAACCGCCGCGACTATTTGGCAGAAGATGAGGAGCTAGAGTCATGCTTTCCATGCCACCTGCGAACACGACATGCGCATCACCAGCCTTGATTGCTTGATCTGCAAACATGACTGCTTTTAAACCACTACCGCAAACACGGTTGATCGTGGTCGCACAAACTGATTTAGGTAAGCCGCCGTACAAGGCCGCCTGACGCGCCGGAGCTTGACCGATGCCTGCAGGGAGTACACAACCCATGATGATTTCATCCACGGCGTCAGGAGAGAGTTTTGTAGCTGCCAGAGCATCTTTGATAAGTGTTGCCCCAAGCTGAGGAGCAGATACCGCACCAAGCGCACCGCTAAGTTTTCCGATTGGGGTACGCTTCGCATAGCAAATATATGTATTCTGAGCCATCTGTCTGCCTCCTCGCATTCAACGCTTTTTGCGCAAAAAATAGTTACTACAGTCACCAAGATATAAGTAAAACAGGGAAATTAGGCTATTTTTATTTTTCTCTGGCTTTTCACCTACCAGTTCAGATAACTTATCGTGCAATTTAAATATTGCCCGCTTTTCGGGCCGCATAGTAAGGAGCCCCTTCGCATGCGCCTAAGTGGTTCTTCAGAACGCCAGAAATGTTTCCTAGAACTTTCTGACGGATCCCGTTTCGATGGCGAGCTTATCGGAGCTCCCCTCCAAGCCAGCGGCGAACTCGTATTCACAACAGGAATGGTCGGTTACAGCGAAGCCATGACAGACCCGTCATACTTTGGCCAGATCCTTGTGTTTACTTATCCCCTCATTGGCAACTACGGCATCCCGTCCTTACCTAAAGGATTGTCTTGGCCAATTCAAAGGGGTTTTGAAAGCAACCGGGTGAACACCTCTGCTGTGATCTTAGCCATCGACAGCGAAGAAGCGTTCCACTGGAACAGCTTTCAAACGCTCGACACTTGGCTCAAAGAACAAGGCGTCCCAGGAATTGTTGGACTGGACACCAGACATTTAGTGCACTTAGTCAGGCAGACAGCAAATCTCCTTGGACAGGTGACACCAGAGAAGTCAGAGGGCGAGCGAAGTTACGGAGAATTTTCCACCGCCGTTAAGAAAAACGGCGGTTTTTTTGATCCTGGCGCTTATGAAATCATCCGCGAAGTCTCATCAAAAGAACGTGTCGTGATTGGCAAAGGTTCGAAACGAATCGGTCTGGTCGACTGCGGCGTAAAATGGAACATCGTTCGCCAGCTTGTCGAGCACGGCTGCGAAGTCGAAATTTTACCTTGGGATACCGACTTCTCTAAAGTCGACGTTTCTGGTTGGCTCTTAAGTAATGGACCTGGTGATCCTAAAAAAACAGGCGACTTAGTCAAACGTGTTTCAGGACTTCTCAAAGACTCGCGACCCATCCTTGGCATCTGTCTCGGCCACCAAATCCTTGCACTTGCTGCAGGAGCAGAAACAAAACGCATGGCTTACGGTCACCGGTCGCACAACCAACCGGTCTACCAAGTCGGAACCAGAAAAGGCTGCATCACGAGCCAAAACCACGGGTACGTTGTTGACGAAAGCACTCTTCCTCCAGAGTGGGAAGCCTGGTTCCGCAATGCAAACGATCAAGAGAATGAGGGCATCAAGCACAAAACGAAGCCTTTCCGCAGTGTGCAGTTTCACCCGGAAGCAGCTGGTGGACCACGCGATACCGGATGGATCATTGAACAGTTTGTTACAGAGGTAAAATCCTAATGCCAATGAGACCCGAACTTGCTTCGTTAGGGCGCGCTCCAAAGATTGTTTTACTGGGATCTGGCGGACTTTCGATTGGCCAAGCAGGTGAGTTTGATTATTCAGGCTCACAAGCTGCGAAAGCTCTTCTTGAAGAGGGCTGCGAAGTCATCATCATCAATCCCAATATCGCAACTGTTCAAACTAATCCGCAGCCAAACGTAAAAATTTATCTCTACCCGGTCGAACCAGAATGGGTTGAGAAAGTTATTGCGAAAGAAAAGCCTGACGCGATCGTTGCGGGTTTTGGTGGACAGACCGCGCTCAACTGCGTGATCGCACTCCATCATCAAGGCGTTCTAAATGCTCATAATGTACTGAACCTCGGGACATCGATCGCAACTCTCGAAATGACTGAGGACCGTGATCTTTTCGCCAAAAAAATGCGGGAAATCAACATTCCAGTCCCCGCAAGCTTTGCAGTGACAACCTATAAAGATGCAGAAAAAGCAGCCGCAGAAATCGGTTATCCAGTTATCGTTCGCGCTGCTTATGCACTCGGCGGCTTGGGTTCAGGTTTTGCTAACAACAAAACCGAGCTCGAAGTACTCGTTACCACAGCCCTCGCTTCTTCCCCTCAGGTCTTGGTTGAGAAATCTCTCAAGGGCTGGAAAGAAGTTGAATATGAAGTCATGCGCGACAGCGAAAACAACATCATTACAATCTGTAATATGGAAAACTTCGACCCACTCGGCATTCACACCGGTGACTCGATTGTTGTTTGCCCAAGCCAAACGCTCTCAGATGACGAATATCAACTCCTAAGAAACGCGGCGCAAAAGATCGTTGGTGCCTGCGGTGTCATTGGTGAATGCAATGTCCAGTACACACTCGACCCACGTAGTCACGACTACTTCGTTATCGAAATCAATGCCCGCTTGTCCCGGTCGTCCGCATTAGCAAGCAAAGCGTCTGGATATCCGATAGCCTACGTTGCCGCAAAAGTCGTACTGGGTTATGACCTTTTAGAGCTTAAAAACCCTGTTACTGGCATCACGTTCGCCTATTTTGAGCCAGCACTTGATTACGTAACACTGAAAGTACCACGCTGGGATCTTGTTAAATTTAAAAACGCCTCGCGCAAACTCGGCTCGACCATGAAATCGGTCGGCGAAGTGATGGGCATTGGCCGCAGCTTTCCTGAGGCAGTGCAAAAATCCATTCGGATGGTGACTGAGAACGGTCAGGGTCTTAGTTATTTTAAGAACGACAATGTCGCCGATGAAGACTTAATCGAAGCGCTGCAGAACCCGACCGACACAAGATTTTACGCCGTACTCAACGCTCTGCATAAAGGTTGGGACATTGAACGTATCCACAAACTAACCTCCATCGACAAATGGTTCTTAGCGCGTGTCCAAGAGATCACTTCGACTGAGAGAACCATTTCGCTGCTCGCGGCCAAAGAAGCTGTGACGGCAACTGACGATCAATTTGTCACGCAGTTTCTCGGTAACGTTGACACAAAAACATTGGGACGTTGGAAGATCTTAGGTTTTAGTGATGAACAAATCGCTGCAATCGCTTTAGCCGAGTTCGACCGCAAACAAAACCGCTTAAAGGGTCCACTCTCCGAAAACAGAGTGCAAAAAGCCTCGCATGTCGTGCGTAATATCCGCAAAAAGGCTGGTATTTTGCCGGTCGTTAAAAAGATTGACACAACCGCTGGTGAATATCCTTCACCTTCAAATTATCTCTATATGTCTTATGTCGGACTGTTCCACGATCCCATGGTCGACGACGGAAAAAAGCCCGTCATCGTTCTCGGTAGTGGTGCCTACCGTATCGGTACAAGTGTAGAGTTTGATTGGTGCGCTGTAAGTTCAAGCCGTAAGTTGCAAGACGAAGGCTACCGCAGCGTCATCGTCAACTGTAATCCTGAAACGGTGTCTACCGACTACAACAGTTCTGATCGCCTCTACTTTGAAGAGATGACTCTCGAACGCATCCTCGATATTAGCGATCTAGAAAAACCGATCGGTATTATCGCTTGTATGGGTGGTCAACTACCGAACAAGTTAGCTCTGCCGTTAGCTAGTGCAGGCATTAAGCTGCTTGGTCACTCTGAACAGACAATTGATATGGCTGAGAACCGCAGCGCGTTCTCAGCGCTGTTAGATACTCTTGGTATTGATCAACCAAACTGGGTCGCGGCTACCAGCAAGAAAGACATTGATACGTTCATTGAAAAGATCGGCTTCCCGGTCCTCGTTCGTCCAAGTTATGTACTTTCCGGTGCAGCGATGCGTGTTGCTTATGACCGAGACTCACTGGACAAATTCCTCGCTGTAGCCATCGATCTTTCCAGTGACCATCCAGTCGTGATTTCCGAGTTCCTCATGGGTGCTCGTGAGATCGAGCTCGACGGCATCGCAAGAGATGGGGAGATCTTAACGGCGATCGTAAGTGAGCACGTTGAAAATGCTGGCGTTCACTCCGGCGACGCGACGATGGTTGTGCCAGCACAAAAACTCTACGTCGATACAGTGCGTCAAGTCCGGAGAGCTGGTCATTTGATTGCAAAAGGCTTGAAGTTAAATGGTCCGTTTAACATCCAGTTCCTGGCAAAACAAAATCACATCAAAGTAATTGAATGCAATGCTCGGGCGGCGCGCTCGTTCCCGTTTGTTTCAAAAGTAGTTGGCTTAAATCTCGCAGATGCAGCTACTGATGTCATCATGGGACTAGAACCTAAGCTATTCCGCTTCAACGAAGACGATTTGCCGCATGTTGGCGTAAAAGCACCTATGTTTAGCTTCACCCGCCTATCGGGTGCTGATCCTGTGCTTGGTGTCGAGATGGCATCTACAGGTGAAGTGGGTTGCATCGGTCCAACATTTGAAGAAGCTCTTCTTCTTTCCCTTGAAGCCGCAAAATGCCGCCGACCGAAAAAAGGTGTTCTAGTCTCCGCTGGACCTGAGCACGAGAAGTTAAAGTTCCTTGAGTGCGCGAAATTCTTCCGCGACATAAATCTGCCAATCTACGCCACTGCTGGAACTGCAAAGTTCTTAGAGCTGCATGGCATCGAAGTAAAGAAACTCGATTGGCCTGGAGAGAGTAACCGTGACGTTATGAGCGCAATTAAAAACGGACTAGTCGATTTGGTGATCAACGTCCCGAAAAATATTCAGCGCCAGGAGCTCAGTTATGGATCGCAGATCCGCCAAGCTGCGGCCCGTTTTGGTTGCTCACTCATCACCAACATGGAACTCGCTGTTGCCTTCGCAACAGCGCTAGCGCGCCTGCCAGATTTCGTTAAAACACATGATGTTGTAGCCCTTCCGAACTACAAGACGTTGTAAGTGCTAAATTATGCCAGTGGATATGGAGTGTTAGAAAGAAGGCAGCTGCTGCAAAAGGCGAAATTCAGATTGACTTTTCACCTCCCAGCTAATAACAATTGCCCTCTACTTTTCAGCATGGTGGGGTAGCTCAGCTGGTTAGAGCGGTGGATTCATAACCCACAGGTCGGGAGTTCAAGTCTCCCTCTCACCACCAACCCTTTTCCCGTGTCTGCCGAGCTGGCGAGGGAGAGGAAAATAGGTTCCTCCACTTACTAATTACTACTATCCGCCTTGTTCATTATTCGCCTGGACTCCAAACGGTTGGTGGAGCATGAGAAATTAGAAAGTAGTTAGTAGAGGGAGGCACTAGCATTTGGCATATTCATGTCCGCCCCATACCCACCAATGTCATTCGCAACTTCTTTATCCCTCTGGCAATTATCTCCCCTAAAGGAGACCAACTATGCCCTTCGCTTTCGAATCATTAACAGTCTATAAAGTCGCTCTCGATGGATCTGTCAGAAATGGGAGCACACTTTATAGCATAAACTGCCGATACCTTCTGTGAGTGAAACCACAGGAGAATTCCGATGCATCATATTCCGCTCCATAAGACTATATCCCAATGCATTTATTGCAAATCTGAAGAGATAAAGAGC
>CAMAXT010000042.1 GCA_945862295.1 Pseudobacteriovorax antillogorgiicola | reverse complement strand
GCATAAGAGAGTCTTTTCCTCTGAAAAAAAATAACAGATGTGACCTTTCGTGTGTCCGGGAATAAAAAAAACCTGGGCATGCATACCACAGACCTCTATCTGGTCACCATTATGCACAAGCTCAGTAAGAGACGTGATGCGATCGTGGTCGTAAGATGGTCCAACAATTCTTTTGCAATCCGTGCTTGCTGCTAACTCCTTCACACCACCAATATGATCGGCATGATGATGAGTCACTAAAATTGCTGTCAATGTTAGACCAGTCTTTGCCAAAAAATCTAACACTGGCGTGGCGTCACCCGGATCGACAACAAAACAGGTCCCATCACCTTTTGAACCAACAAAAAGGTAGTTGTCAGAAAAAGCTGGTACCAGATCAACTTTCAAATCGTACCCTCAAAAATCACTGCTAAGTGCCCAGATCGGCTGTTTGCCCACAGGCTTTCCGGTCATGTTAATAAAGTAGCCTATTTTATCTATGAATTTTATAACAATCATCGCTGGTTCTGAACCAGCGAACCGTTCTATACTAGATGATCAGACAGTCCTGCAAACAAGGGAGTTATAAATGGCTGGCCATACTATCGAAATAACAGACGAGAACTTTGATTCCACCGTATCCGGATCTAGCAAGCCGGTAATGATCGACTTCTGGGCTCCGTGGTGCTCGCCATGCGTAGCTATCGGTCCGGTTCTTGAATCTCTTGCTGAAGAATACAAAGATCAAATCACAATCGGCAAAATCAACGTTGACGAAAATGCTAACGCTCCAGTGAAATTTGGCGTGCGTTCGATTCCTTACATCGCGATGTTTAAAAATGGTGAGCTTGTTGACTCAGTTGTCGGCGCTGTACCAAAAGCGAAACTCATGGAAATGATCAAAAAGGCTCTTTAATGCCTTCGCTACGAAAAGGCTCGATTGAGTCTGATCTCACCAAACTAGATAAAGTGTTCGCAGGTGTAGACGAGGTCGGCAGGGGATGCCTTGCCGGACCCGTCTACGCAGCTGTCGTAATCATGCCGTACGCAAAAGTACGGCGCTTGCGCAGCGATAGAAAAAGCCTTATTCGCGATTCAAAAACACTGTCCTCTGCACAACGAGCGAAAATCGTTCCTTACATCCAGGAACTTGCCGAAGAATGGCATATTGCTTCTGCGTCTGTTGCAGAGATCGAACGCCTAGGCATCATGAAAGCAAACTTTCTCGCGATGCGACGTGCGATAAATAAATGCGACACCTTTATCGATACGTTACTCGTCGACGGCAAACTTGCAGTTCCCGCTTACAACGGACATCAAATGACCGTCGTCAAAGGTGACGCACTGTGTTTTTCTATTGCTGCCGCATCGATCTTGGCGAAAGAAGCGCGAGATCTTTACATGCTAAATCAAGCAAGCCGCTATCCTGGTTACGGCTTCGAAAACCATGTTGGCTACGGCACGCCACAGCATCTGGACATGATTGAAAAGCATGGCATCTGTCAACTACACCGCCGAAACTTTGCGCCGATCAAAAACATCGCGCCATCTGTCCCAACAGAAATCCAACCAGCACTATTCTAAGTTAGCCGAAGATCTTGTCGCTCAATTCGCTAAAAATAGAGGCTGGGAGATCCTTAGCCGAAACTTCCGTCGTCCGGGTTGTGAGGTCGACATTATCATGATGAAGCAAGAGACCTTGGTCGGGGTCGAAGTTAAATTTCGCAAGCGAGCGACTGACATCAACTCGCTAGTCCCAAAAAAGAAGGGTGCGGCAATTGTGCGTGGCATCGAACGCTTCTTGGAATTATTTGCCTGTGAACCCCACACGATTCGTATTGATTTAGCGGTTGTTACTCTTAGCGGGGAAAATATTAAACTTGTTCAATACGTGCCTGGCATCTTTAGTCATGAGTGACACAAAAAAACAGCTAACCCGGAAGTTAGCTGTTTCTCAAAATCAGAATAGATTGCAAATTACTTTGCGTCGTCAGTGTTCTCTGCAACTTGCTCAGAACCTGGAACTGCGAGTGTACCTTTACGGCCGCCGAATTTGCTCTTGATACGAGCAGCTTTACCAGCGAGGTCACGAAGATAGAATAGACGGCTACGGCGAACGATACCGCTTGCGATTACGTCTACACCGTCAACGAACGGAGAATAGATTGGGAAAACACGCTCAACGCCAACTCCATTTGCACCGATCTTCCGAACAGTGAAAGAGCCGTCTGCGGTTCCTCTTTTAACTTTGATCACTACGCCTTCAAAAGGCTGAATGCGGAATTTAGTTTTGTCCGCACCTTCTTGAATTTTATAGTGTACGCGAATTGTATCGCCGCTTCTGAAATTAGGAAGATTCTTCCGTGAAGCAAAAACTCTGTTTTCGAAATCTGTGATCAGCTTGTTTTTCATAAAAGCATGTCCTGCAGCGCAAATTCTGTAACTTACCAAAAAAGCCGGCTTAAAAGCCTGACCTGAAATAGAGAGGGAGATAACTACCCTTATTCAGCTTCCCGGTCAAGCGTATCTTGGGTTAGGCGCGTTTGCGGAGACTAGTCCCCGGCTTCGCGACTAAACTCAATGTACCTGCTTTCATATCATCTCTGACGTCTTCAAAAACCTGCCCAAGTTCCTCGCGGTCCTCAGTTCTCATATTTTGGCGCAAACGATGCATAAGACTTTGTTCTTGCTGTGAAAAATGAGTCTCTAATAAATCAGAAAACTCTTCAATCTTCTTCTCGATCCCAACTTGCTCTTTCACGGCTTTCGCCAGGCTCTTCTCCAGGAATTTCAGTTTCTTTGAAATCAAACTTCCGTTCGCCAAACCTGTCGCAACAACCAGCTCAGCTTCAGGAAAAAGCCCTGGAAGCTCTGGGTAAAGATAATCTCGTTCCAACACCATCAGCGTCGCGATAACCCCTGACAATGACTCAAAGGAACTTCTACGAGCTTTGATTCCATCAGATTTCAAAAAAAGCCCCAAGTCCTCTCGAATCTGATCGTGACTTGTTTTAATAAATTGCAGGACGTCCACTGGTTCCCTCCTCAACAACATTATAGCCCTTCAGCAAGTCCCTATGTCTTGGACTTCGTATGTACGGTTCGCGAATGGGCGTTGCTACTCGCGCATCCATTTAGTCAATTTCCGGGATCGTGGCAACAGCAGAATGCTAGTAAGCCAAAATCCGGCGACGGCGGATACTACGTGAGCAACTATGATAAATTGTTCAGAATCAGAGGAAATTTAAAGTTTTCTATCTGATTCTCAAACTATTCTAAAAATTTTTGCTGCAAATTGCCCTTTTTTAATAGTTAGAGCGGGGGCTGCTACTCTAAAAATGGGAGTGGCCATCTGTTGTCTTCTTCACCCGTTACATTTGCACGCTGATTGGAATCAAAACCTGCCAAAATGGCTCGGTAGGTGAGTTCTTGATTCAACAATCCATTTATCAGCTGCATATTTGAACGTGAGTTCGAATGAAAGTAGCTCGGCATCGCATTGGTGATGATATCGACGAATTTAGTCGGGGCGAAATCGGGATTAACGGCGTGATGCGCCTTCGTTAACGCACCGTCAACATAAGCGAAGGTATCGCAGCCATTGATTAGAAAGATCTGGTACTTGTCTTTCTGAAAGCTACCCATACGTGCAAGCGCTCTGATGTTAGCACCCAAACCTGAATGCCCGCTGTAGCTAATAAAATCAGAGATCTTGGTCCGCTCATTGTATTTTTCACGAAACGCTGTATCGACAGTCCGAATGCCATCCACCAAGTAAAGATGGACGTCAACTGTGCCGCGTTCGGTCGCAAATTCTAAGCGAACATCTTTGTTAAAAGCGCTGGGACTTTGCCCTGGCTGAAGATTTGTCGATACCGGCGTTCCGTAGGTCCGAATAAGATCGTTATAGAGCTGACGGAAAGAGGAAATACCTGCGTCCCAATCGCTGATCTCACCCTCTTCATTCTTGCCGAAAATCGCTGTAATGATCAGCTTATTGTCTTCCCAAACTTTGGCATATTCTGGAGCTTTATTTTCGGTGTTCTGTCCAGAGACGCTCAGCCGTACCAACGCCCTTACAACCAGGTTTTTATCGTCTAGTGATGCATCTGTTAGAGGACAGCTAGCTTTTTCTGGACGGTAGTAATACCAGAATATCCCGTTAACGCCGTGGGCTTCGGGGGCAAGGCATTTTTTACTTTGATTTTCATCTGCGCCAAAGGCTTCAAAAAAATCCCGCTGCCCTTGCGAGTCACCGCGAGCTGGCAACATAAATTCGTAGGTTGCAGGTGCTGCGCTTTCTCGTGGCCAGGCAATGAAAAGCTTTGCCGCATAAGTCACATCGAATCCACCTTCTGCGCGCTCTAGCTTCTCGATAATACTTGTTTCAAGCTTGTGCATGTCGATGCCGCCGTTGCGACCGTTTAACTGGCCGATAGTGTACATCAGCTGCTCACTGATTTGGGCTTTGATAACGATATCGTCAGCAGAGGTTGAAAAAATTTTGCCCTGGTCGATAACACCGTCGTAAGCAAGCGTCTGGGCTGAGTCAAAGTTCAGGTCGGATGCTTGTGGTTGTCCGTCGCAACCCGCAAGCATGAGACCTCCTACTAAGAACATCGCGGATTTAATAGTATTTTTAGACATCGATCACTCCAGTTGTGATGCCGGCACTGTATGTGCGCAACTTTATTTATCTGCCAACATCACAGGGATGTAAAGCTTTGGCCGGCCAATCAATTTTTATCTTATACAGATCGTTTGAATGTTATAAGAGGGGTGCATTAGTATTCATGCACTGACCCAATTTGTCAGTGCGATCAATCGCCGCTTGAACAATAGGAGCAGCGTAATGGAAACGAATCAAGTCGATTCGATCAGAGAAAAAGTAAAAAATTGTCTTCGCGTTTCAACGGAAGACGCGACGTACCTCTATAATAACTCTGATGATGCCACATTGGCAGAACTCGCAAGTATGGTGCGCTGTCGGTTCCATCAGGAACAAGACGCCAGTTACATTATTATGGCTATCGTCAACTACACCAACGTTTGCGTCGCCAAATGTGACTACTGTTCATTTTACCGGTTACCGCACCAAGCTGGAACATACCTTTTAGATTTAGAACAAGTCTGTGCGAAAGTTGATGCGCTGAAAAGTCTTGGTGGAAAACTCGTTGGATTCAATGGTGGGTTTCATCCAAAATTGCGTATTCGCGATTATGCTGATTTGTTCTCGAAAGTTCGTGACCGCTTTCCTGATTTAGAATTCTACGAAATGACAGTTGCCGAATTCATGTTTAGCTGCAAACTCTCAAAAGTTTCTTACGACGAAGGCGCGCAGATTTTAAAAAGTTCGGGTACCAGGTGGGTAACTGGTGGCGGCGCTGAAATCCTCGAAGACAACTTTCGAAAACGTCATAGTCCAGGCAAATACACCACAGCAGACTATTTCAAAGCACAAGGAGCAATCCTTCGAGCCGGAATGGGTTCGACAGCGACAATGGTTATCGGTTTTGACGAAACTCTCGAAGAGCGCATGTCACACTTATCCGCGCTGCGTCAGTTTCAAGATAGCACCAACTGTGGACTAACGAGCTTTCTCTGCTGGACTTATAAGCCGTGGAACAATGAACTCGGTGGCGTTGAAGTCTCCACACGCGAATACTTACGCTGGCTGGCAATTAGTCGCATCTATCTAGACAATATCGTCCATATCCGTACTTCTGTTCTGACAAAGAACGAAGACGCCCTTTTGGGACTCCAATTCGGTGCTAACGATTTCGATCTACCGACCGAAGACGAAGTCACTCAAAAAGCTGGAGCAACGATTTCTCATAATTTCGAATTGATTCTAGATGCGGCAAGAGCGCTTGGATATGTGCCACGCAAACGTGCTGCATTTCCAATTGGTGGACAAATACCAACTTCGCAAAAAACCGTGGTTAATGATGAAGTCCGGGTTTAACTTAACGGATTAGATCTACCTGGCATTCCGTCGATACGTATCTCCGTATAGAGAATCGACCCTCTTTCACCTTTTCTTTAATGATGAGAAACGAAAGACCTGCGTCTTTTAACAAGATCGATTTGACATCATTTCTCATCCGATTTTGACTGGGGAAAAGCAGGTTATTGGTCGTTTCTAAAAAAATCGGTTTCGACCCAAAAAAAATGGTGAATTTAAATCAAAAATGAGGACCGAAAATTTACCGGTTGCCAAGATAGTAAGATGCCTACGCCTAAATTACGGCTTTGCTTTTAATATGAAAAATCTCATCAAAAGTACGATTGACGCGCTGGCTTGCAGACCGTAGGATTAATCATACACAAACACATTCCATAAAAAATTATGCTGCGAACGACCCAGAGGGGGGGATCATGACCAGATTCTGGTATGCTCTGTTTTTACTTTTTATCTCGCTCCCGGCGCACGCGCTTGAGTTCAATAAATATCATTCTCAAGATGAAATTAAATCGTGGCTGCTGGACCTCGCTAAACAGCATCCTGAACTCGTGAAATTTAAATTCCTCGGCTACTCGCAGCAAGGTCGAGAGATCAACTACATCATCATTTCTAAACATCACGAACAAGAAAACCAACCGGCGCTCTATTTCAACGGCACGCACCATGGCAACGAAAAATCTAGCACGGAAAGCATCTTGGGTCTGATCGATTTCATCATCGACAATCGCAGCGAGCCAGTGGTTTCAGAAATCTTAGATCAATACGCCATCTACCTCCAACCCATCGTAAACCCAGATGGACACGCACTGCATTCCAGAATGGATTCCGTGGGTCGCGATCCAAACCGCGACTATTCATTTCCTGAACGTGACGAGCAGGACTCATTTAAAATCCAAGACGTTCGTTTAGTAAAGTCACTAGTCGACCAAGTAAAGTTCCGGGCTGCCGGCGCGTTTCATTCTGGCCTGGAGGCGATTCTCTGGCCATGGTGCTTTACGCCACAACGTAACGCCGAGAATGACACCTTCTATACCCTTTCCAAAATGACTGCCGAAGCAATGGGTATCAGCCGCTATACTCAGTCATACAGCGACTATCCAACGCGCGGTGAATTTATCGATTACGTTTTTATGACGCACGGGACACTGGCGCTCACATTTGAAGTCTCGCCAGAACCAACGCCTGCAGCCCCTCGTCTTGCGCACTACGTGCAACGATCTGTCAAAGGAGCGCTGGCTTTCATGCGCGGCGTTATGGCACTCGATCGGGGCAATCTGCGGATCCAAGCGGCTCCTGATTCCAAGCTACTGAGTAAAGTCGACTTCGACTTCAAGGCGTGGAAGAAAACAGAATAAGCATCACTCGGTAAATTCTAAATTTTTTATAGATACCGAAAAATTCGATTTCGTATCATCACCATCTGCCATCAACCAAATACCCACAACCTTAAGTGGCTCCGTGAAGACGTGCTGAGATAAATGCCAGCCACCCTCTTCAGCGAGAGACGCAGCCTGTAGCATGCTCATACTTTTCGAGTAAGGGCTAACCCAGCTAGCCCCGCTGTCTGCAGGTCCCCCTGCCATAAGATACTGCATCTCATCACCAGGAAGTTTCATGTGGTCTTTAATTGCCTTTATCCATGAAGGCGCGAAAAAGGGAACCGTCGGCGCTGATCCAGACTTAATCAAGCCAATACGAATGACCGCGTCATCGCCAGCCTTCGTCTTCAATTGACTAAACGACTCAACTTTCAAGTCGCCGGTCATCTTCCAGCGCCACTGCACTTTCTTGATAGTCTTAACAACTGTAAACGGCTGCAAAAGAAACGAAGAAGAAGACGCTACATCAGCTTTGATGGCGCCTTCTTCTTCAGAATACTTGGTTGCGGGTATGTCTTTAAAAATGACGTGATGAAATTCTTCTAACCGGACTGTCTCCGCCAGAGCTGCTTGGCCAAACAAAATATTAATAATTGTCAGCGTTCGCAGCATAGAGACCTCGACAGCAATTAACGGAACTCAGCTAACTCTTCAGCAGTATAGGGACGTGGGTGAGAGCTCGCTGGCCTATCTTTTATCACGGAAATCTGATTATTCTCAGCAAATTCTATGTCACCAATGACAACCACAGATTTGCCAAAGACATAACGATCAAACTCACTATTTAGATTCCGACCGGACTTTTCTTCTAAGAAACTTTTAAATGTTTGCGCATCGATAGTCGTGAGCTTATGCTCCGCGAAGAATTCCTTAAGGAGCGTCTTCATGCCGCCTAGAGCCGCAAACATGCCGTCAAACTCACTGATAAGTCTCGCTCCGAGAGTGTAAGAGTCATTTGAGGTGTTGCGTTTGTAAGGAGAGAATCCTCCTAAATTGACCGGGGTTCTGGGGGTAAAAGTCCGGCGTGGATAACCATCATCTCGCCAGCTTGCGATAGACTCGTCAATCCATCCCGAGTTTCCACTCGATGGCATCACGCCGCGAGCGAAATAGAAATGAGTAAGCTCGTGGCCTAAAGCGCTCAGCGACGTCATGGTTGCTCCACCATACTCCATACCACCACCTGATGGTGTAACGTATATTGTAACGCTGTCATGCGCATAAGCGCCGTATGTTGCTTCCAGTTCAGTCAATACGTTGCGCGAGCTTGTGACACCGCTAGCGGTCAAAGTAGATGAGCTTGAATATACGGTGACTGGAATCTCTTTTTGCATCCCGCGGAAAGTATACCTTGAGGCTACGAAGCGACCTTTCTCACTCATGTGGAAAAAGAATGCCGACGTATTGAAGTAGTCTGGAAACTCAATCCGCCAGGTGTTCCCACCGGAGCCGACCAATGAACCGTTTGTGAAAACTTCGTGCTCCGTTGTTGTGCCTGTAACCGAGACTGAGAACGTGGCTTTAACTTGATCAAACTCATAGTTTGCTGGTCCGAACTTCTCGAAAAACTCTCGTCCGCTCGCTGCCAAATCGCTCATGAAAAATGCGGCGCGGGCATTAGTACCTGAGAAGGTAGCGTCTACAGAAGAAAGCGGGTAAGAGATCTCGATCTTGTGAGTGGAATTAGCGAGCAAGTTTTTCTTTAGTACTCGAAATTTCGTAACCTGTGTTGGCGAATCAATAACAGGGTAGTCAGCCGTTGAGACTTGACTGCCATTCAATGTAATGGAAGTAGGAACGGGAATCAAATCGATGATAGGAAAGCCGCCCTCGCTTCCAAGAGTGAATGTAAGTTCAGCCCTGGCGGTAGCTCTCTTTGTTGCTACATCGAACGAGTAGTCGATATGCAGCGTTTCGAAATCTACGGGTACGACTTTGTTGATTTGATATGGAAAGGATGGAGGTGCTTTGCTGAAATCAGCTCCTTGACCGTATAACTGCCCTGAAGAAAAAACTAAAGACAACACGAACGCAAACCAAAACCGGCGCATAATCCCCCCTATTGTTACGCTGATTAGATAAATTTTATGGTGTAGTAATTAGTATACAGGATACCGCGGAGAGACACCCGCCTACGCCAAGGCTTCGGCGGGCAAGCCCTGGTCCGTTTGCGAAGCATTTGTTTGATTCGATAGATCAAACTGGAGATTTTTTTAAAAAAAAGAAAAGGCCGGGGTGACCCGGCCTTTGAAACACTCGATTACGAAGCTAGTTTAGAGGGAGAAACTGACACCTGCGGGGAAGTGATCGGATACATCTTTCTTGAATAGTGCTTTTGCTTCCGCATCTGCAAGATCAAAATCGACCACTACTTTTTCCGAATTTGGAACATGTTTAGCAGTATTTGATTTCAAATAAAGAACATGGTCATAATTCGAAAGTCCAACTGTCGTTGGCTGATTGATCAGTCCTGTAACAGCGGGGGCTTCCAAAAAGAAGTTCCCAGGCATCTCGATTGACGTCGAATCTTGTTTAACGCCACTAGCAACGGCAAGATCCAGTGTCAGGTTGAAGTCACCAGCTGCGATAACTTCATAACCTTGTGAAGCAGCAGAAACCTTCGCAAGAACTTTCTTTAATTCGAAGAGTTCGCTGATGCGGCGTTCTTTTGCTTCGGCGTCTGAGCCGCCCCAAACCAAGTGCACTGCTGCAATAGCTAGACGGCGCGTGCCAACTTTAAACTGTGCAATGTAAGGGTCGCGGTCAAACGATGGGCCATCAGCAGTTCCAACGTCTTTCGCGAAGCAACCGTTGCCTGTTTGTGCACTCGCGTCATTTGAAGCACAGAAAGCCTCTGCTGACGTTACTGGCTTAACCAGATCCGAACGGTAATAGAAGCCGAGAAACTCTTTGTAAGTTGTCTCGCCACTTGCGTGTTCGCTAAGTGATAGTTCCCACTTCTTTTCTGTCTTCGCGCGCAGTTTGTCACGGAGATCGTGCGCAGCATCTGCACGCATGATCTCCGTACCCGAAAACACATGAAACTTGGAATCAACGATAAGATTGACGAGACGATCGTCATCCTTAGTTCCGTGTCCGAGACGCAGCATGTTAAACGTTCCAACTCTCAGAGTTTTCAGCGTTCCTTCTGTGTCTGAGACATCTTCCGATTGTTGACCACAGGCAGTGATCAGCAACATGAGGAGTAAGAAGATACTCCTCGAGCGTAAGCTTTCCATAATCCACCTCCACTTCAGCTATTTGAGAACAACAGCGACAATTAGATCAGGGAGTGGTTTTCTCCCCTTATGGATTGTATAATAATTTCGATATATTTTATAGTTATTATATGAATTATAAGTAAATTCTATAGATTGTTAAAGAAATCCGAGTTTGCAATGACATAATCAGCGCCACTTGCAATCGCCTGAGCACAAAGAGCTGGAGATTCGGGAAGATAGGCCAGTACTTTCGATGATTTGCGGTGATAAGCGGAAAAAATCCCGTGATTATAGAGGTCCCTTCGAAAAAGAGTCGGTGGCAGAGCATAAGTTTTACCAGCGATCATGCCACCAAGTTGCGGCAAGCCTGCAATTGCAGACAATCCTGCACGCCAACACTGAAGTTCGCGCGCAAAGGTATCTGCTCCTGGAAAAAGGCAGAGAAACTTTCGTTCTGTTCTGGCACTCCAAAAAAGAAACTTCACTCGCTGCGGAATACGAGCAGTTAGAATGGCGAGAAATGGCGATTTTGAAAGCGCCAGCAGCGTTTCCTCTGCGGATTCTTCCTTGATATCAAGAATCCAGTTAACGTCTGAGTAGCGATGCACAAAATCGTGAAAGGTTACTATTTTTTGATTAAATGAATCGGTGAATAGCTCAAGGTCCCGAAGTGGAGTCTTTTCGACATCAACATCGTTGCCGAAAACTCGCTGCAAACTTGGGTCGTGCGCAAGGACAACCTTACCATCAGCACTGCAGCGAAGATCTGTTTCTAGCCAGCCAAAACCAGCTTTTATCGCCAAATCAAACGCTGCCTGCGAGTTTTCGGAACATCCATTGCGCAACCCACGGTGACTTATCCATACAACCATCACTTCAACTTTCACTACTTTGTCGTTACCTATGCTGTTTCTTCATATATAATAAAACGGCATTGTTAGTAACCTGTTAGGTGGTATCCATGGCAAATAGCGGCAAAACATTCGAAACCAATCCTAAAAAATGGCAAGCGCTCGCTCAAAAAGAACTTCGCATCGATTCACCTGATCTCTTGAAAAGCATGACCCCTGAAGGGATCGAAATAAAAACACTTTACACCGCTGACGATGTTAAAGACCTAGACCAAAGCCACACGCTTCCTGGATTTCCTCCCTATATGCGGGGACCGAAAGCAACCATGTACACCGGCCGGCCATGGACTATTAGACAATATGCAGGATTTTCTACAGCGGAAGAATCCAATCAATTCTACCGCGCAAACTTAGCTGCAGGACAAAAAGGGTTGAGCGTCGCTTTCGATTTGGCAACCCACCGCGGATACGATTCAGATCATCCGCGTGTTATCGGCGACGTCGGGAAAGCCGGCGTTGCCATCGATTCTGTTGAAGATATGAAAATCTTGTTTGGTGGCATTCCACTTGATGAGATGAGCGTATCCATGACAATGAATGGAGCTGTGTTACCCATTCTAGCAAGCTACGTCGTCGCTGCCGAAGAACAAGGTGTCGATCAAACAGCTCTTAGCGGCACAATCCAAAATGATATCCTTAAAGAATACATGGTACGGAATACCTATATTTATCCGCCCGATCCATCCATGCGTATCGTTGGTGACATTTTAGCTTACACGTCAAAAAACATGCCTAAGTTTAACGGTATTAGTATTAGTGGCTATCATATTCAAGAAGCGGGCGGTGACTCGGCTCTAGAACTCGCTTTCACTATGGCAGATGGTGTGGAATATGTTCGCGCTGCAATCGACCGCGGACTTAATATCGACGACTTTGCGCCAAGGTTATCGTTTTTCTTCGGTATCGGTATGAACTTCTATATGGAGATTGCGAAGCTACGAGCCGCTAGACTCCTTTGGCACAAACTTCTTACTGTTTTTAATCCCAAAGACGAAAAAAGTACGGTCCTAAGGACCCACTGCCAAACAAGCGGCTATTCTCTTACTGAACAAGACCCTTACAACAACGTCATTCGAACCACCATCGAAGCCCTCGCTGCAGTGTTTGGCGGAACCCAGTCGCTTCATACAAACTCCTTTGACGAGGCAATTTCTCTACCTTCTGAGTCATCGGCCCGCATCGCCCGCAATACACAGCTTATTATCCAACATGAAACCGATATCACTAAGACTGTTGATCCATTCGGTGGTAGCTACTTCATGGAGAAGTTAACCGCCGATCTTGCAAATAAAGCGATGGCGATTATAGATGATATCGAAAAAGCAGGCGGCATGGTCAAAGCGATCGCCTCGGGAATGCCGAAGATGCGCATCGAGCAATCGGCTGCACGAAAACAGGCCCGCATCGACAGCGGCGTCGATGTCATTGTTGGTGTCAACAAGTATCAGACCGCAGACGGCTCTAAGCAGAGTTTTGATGTCTTAGAGATCGACAACCAAAAAGTAATCGAACAACAAATCAGCCGCTTAAAAAGTATTAAAAAATCTCGCGACAATTCTAAGGTCATTCAAGCACTGGCTTCCCTAAAAGCTGCCGCAAAAAGTAACGGCAATCTAATGGAAGAATGTATTAAAGCGATGCGAGTGCGCTGCACGGTCGGGGAAGTTTCAGAAACACTCGCCGAGGTGTTTGGAAGATATACGGCTCAGATACGAACATTCAATGCAGTCTATGCAGCAGAATACAAAGGCAAAGACAATATGCTAGAAAAAGCTCGCCAAGCCGCTATAGGATTCGAAAAAAAGCATGGTCGTCGGCCCCGTATTTTAGTCTGCAAGCTTGGTCAGGACGGACATGATCGTGGGTCGAAAGTCATAGCTACCGGCTTGTCAGACGCCGGATACGATGTCGATATCGGTCCTCTATTTCAAACTCCTGAAGAAGCGGCAAAACAGGCGATTGAAAATGACGTCCATGTTCTAGGTGTATCATCGCAAGCAGCGGCACATAAGACCTTGGTGCCAAAACTCAGACAAGCACTCGATGCCGCTGGAGCAAAAGACATTCTACTGATTGTCGGTGGCATCATCCCTCAAAACGATTTTGATTTCTTGTATAAGAATGGCGCAGCAGCGATCTTTGGACCTGGTACGCAGATTCCAGAAAGTGCCCTCACAATCATTAGTTTGATTGAAAAGGCGATGGATAAAAAATGACTAGCGACATTTGCGAACGAATGAAGAAAGGTGAACGCAGGGCAATTGCCAAAGCGATCACTTTGCTTGAAAGCACACTCGAAGCGGACAAACGAAAATCGTTGGAGCTTCTTGAACAGTTCGGCAAAACCAAGGTGAAGTCTCTTCGAATTGGTGTTTGTGGATCTCCCGGTGTCGGTAAAAGCTCTTTCATTGATGTGCTTGGTACTAGCTTTATTGAGTCTGGACACCAAGTAGCCGTACTCGCTGTCGATCCGACAAGTCCTATTAGTGGTGGCAGCATATTAGGTGACAAAACGCGCATGGACCAGCTTGCCAATGCACCGCAAGCCTACATCCGACCTTCACCTGGTGGAGGCGTCGGTGGAGGCGTCACCGTCAATACCCAAGAGGTCATTCAAGCCTTAGAGTTCGCTGGATTCGATTTCGTTATTCTTGAAACAATTGGAATTGGCCAAAGCGAGACAGAAGTCGCTACGCTAGTGGATACGCTGCTTTTCCTTCATCAACCCGAATCGGGAGATGATCTGCAGGCTATAAAAAAGGGCATCATTGAGGTTTCTGATTTATTTGTAGTAACAAAGGCTGATGGTATGTTGAAAACAGCCGCTGAATTCGCAGCTCAACAGCTGCGAAGCGTCGTCAACGACCCGCACCAAAAAATTGACAGAGTCTTTTGCATCAGTAGTACCGAAAAAACCGGCTTTCAAGCCGTACACGACAACTTAGTTGGTCTCCTCGCTAATCAGACAGCGATTAAATCTAAAAGAACGCAGCAAGAAAAATCGCTGCTTTTGACGCGCATTGCTAACGATTTTCGAAGTAAACTCATCAACGATCCGACAATGAAACCGCTATTTAAAAAGTACGAAGACAAGTTAAGCAAAACAAGTATCAGACAGACATCCGAAGAATTTCTCAAGGCGATCATCAAACCTTGAGATCTAGTGTTTTATTTTTTCCCAGTAAGTATTTAAATTAAAGTTCGGCGAGTGCTGGCGGTTGTGGCAAGTGGCACAAGCCTGCTTTGCAGAGCCCGCAGCAGATTTAATGCTGGGATTAAGTGTATGGTCTTTGCGTGGGCCATGACAATTTTCGCACTGAACATTGGCGAACTGGGGTGAGTCTTTAATCGAAACAAACCCACCAGCTTTGTCTGAACCGACAGAATGGCAAGCCACGCATTCTGCATCTTCATGCTTGCCTTTACTTATCAAAGTTTGCATTGCATGGGCATGGCGAGTCTGAGTATAGACCTTATGAGCTGAGTCGTGACACTGTGCACACAAAGTGCTTCCTGCAAAAGGACTATCTTTAAGGGCTGCTATGCGACCCAAACCCTCAGACTTAAACTGATCGGCAATTTCTTTATTAAAAGACGTATAAAAAGCGGCAAGACCGTGACCAGCTTCGGTTGGCTTTTTGAGCCAGGTGAAACGCGAAAATCCTTTTCCAAACAATTTCGAACCACTGCTGCAGTCACTGCCAAGGGTGATTGCTGTAACGCCTTTTTGATCATTACAATCCTTTGTTGGAGCTTTGAAAAGACCATCGATCGTTTTAGCTTCAGACATTGTCAAGTTGCCACTGCGCAAGATGCCCTGGCCACCTAATGGAACCATGAAAACTGCGGGATTCTTTAAACGAAGCAAAAGACTATCGTTTTCCGATTCTTCTTTCCCAGGAATTTCAGTCAGCGGTCTTTTATTAGAAGAAATGATCGACGAAAAAAGTTTCGCATCAGCGAATTTTTTTAGATCTTCATCAGGTCCCGAGAAAAGCAGGACTGACTTTTTTCCAGCAATTTTTTTAAGATTATTCTGCCATTCGAGTATCAATTTAGCATCAACACGGGTTAAAGACTTCGCGTGAATATCCGACCAAGTATATCCCATCACAATCATTTCAGATGTTTCAATAAACGGACGTCCTACCGGTGCAACTCTAGTATTAGTCAGAACAAACGGAAGCTTTGAGGTTTTTAAAAACTCTAGATTTTGCAGTTCGAGTTCGTTGATCAGATAGGCTGTCGGCGCGTTTACTTCTTCACCTTTTATAAGGTATCTATTCTTGATCGCATCACGCCTTTTATCAGAAAGGTTATTTCCCAGGTTGAAGGAAAGTAGGTTCGGAGCTGAGAGCCGCTCTCTCATGAGTTGCGAATTAATTCTTAATATACCACCAAGATCAGTAGCTGGATCGCATCCACATGGTTCAAGATAGCCACGTAGGTCACCATAGGCCAAAAAATCCACCTCATCAGCCAAACTTGTTGCTGAGAAGCCCGCAAAAATACAGACGAACATGTATTTGATTAACTTCAAATGAAAGACTCGCTTGCCTAGTAGTAACATCTCGATTACACATCATTAATGACGATATTGACTGAATGAAATTAAGACTAACATGAGCTCACATATGAATCCATCCTCACCTAGCGAAGATCAAAGCAATCCAGTAATTTTTACTGATGAAGCCGCGGCAGCAGCCCTAGATCTGCAAGCAAAAACACCTGAGTACCAAGGTCAGGCAGTCAGACTTTACATCGATGGCAAAGGATGTGACGGCTTTTACTACGGCGTGACTTTTGACAAGCCTTCAGACGAAGATTTGAAATTCGACATCAAGGGGCTACAAGTTATCGTTGATAGCGAAACTTTTAAATACATGCGCGGGTCAGAAATCAGTTGGGTTAGTGACGAGCGAGGAACTGGCTTTCTAGTTTCCAATCCGAATCATAAAAAATTCAAAGGTAAATTTTTCAAGCGTGAGAAGTGGCAAGAGCGGATGTCAAATTAGATTCTGCTGAAAAAGGCTAAAGCCTTTTTCAGCAGAATCTAATTAACGAGGTGTGCCAAGCGCGCTGAATTTTTCTATCTTCTTCGATTTAATATCTCGGATAAATCCTTCTTTTTTCCCGCTAGCTACAACGAATGACTGCCCGCCAGACGTTAGTACGATGTCGCGACAGTTCAAGCATGTCTTCTTCGAATCTGCAATCACCGTTCCCTTTACAAGATGAACCAAGAACGTCAGCCCACTATCGGAGTGAGTGATTGTTGAAATAATTACTTGTGAATCATTGCCTAATGCAAGAGTTCGTCCGTCACGAAATTTAACAAGGGCAGAAGACTCCTTGCCTGTTGCGACCCGGTCTCCATCAACAATGCCAGTACCGGACTGAGCTTCATTCCAGACCATCCTTTTTTCTCCACGAAAGAGAACTTCACCTTTCGACTGCTGGACTTCAGCAACGATGGGAGTCTCCCGCGCAGAAAAATTCTGCTGCATTGAAATAGAGATTAGCAGTAAAGCCACGGCAACAAGCCACGAAAGCAACAAGATTGGCTTAACATGAGATTTTGATTTAGAAATAATCTCCATTTTATCGATCTTCCAAATTCTATACTAAAACCTGAGTGCTCTCCGTCCAATCGGCTGAATTCGGCGAAAGTTTAATGTCCGTCTTTCCTATAGTTATAGGGGGATATTCCGATCAATGATCATACTTATTGATCGGACCTTCGATGGAAGAGAAGAAAATCTCTATCTTCAGATCCTTAACTGCCAAGATGTTCTACTACATGGCAGTGTTGACCATTATCGTCATCGCTGGCACCTCCTATCAAAATCATTCCGCATTCTCGAAATTTTTGGCTGAACACGCTAGTTCAGAGCTTGTTTCACGCGCTGAGATGTCCATGTCACAGATCGAGAACCAACTTGAAAACTGGAAGGCCCAAGCCGGAACCGTTGTTCCATCTTATAGCGGCGACAAGAAAGTCTACGGGGAAACCCTCTCAAGACTAGTGGACTCCAACTCTGACTTTATTGCTATTCAAGTATTTAGTGGCTCAAAAGATGGCAAAAACATCGAACTCATTGCCGACGGACGCACCAAAAAAATTGACGACGTCCGCTTTGAGGATAAGGTTGGTGCCACGGTACTGTCCCAAAGCTTGACTGAGTCACAACGTCTTCTGCCACAGAAAGCCAAACTACTAAAAGGCAACAAAAATACCGCCGTTCACTCGCTGGCAGTAAAAACTAAGCTTCCCATTATGTTCTTTGTCACAGAGTATGAGTTACCAGATAGTCCTGATGTTCTCTGGTCGGTCTTGATTACATGGCAGTCTTCTCTAGTTAAGAACCTCCCACGATCAAATTTCCTCGAAAGTGCGTTAATTGACAGCAAGGGCGACATTTTTTCGTCAAATAATCTGCTTCTTATGACCACAAAAAATAGATTCTCTGGCGAGAAAATCACCCTTGCCGCAACATCCGCGCGAAAACTTTCGGCTGCAGTTGAGGAATACCAATCCAGCAAAGGTAAGAATGTCGTCGGTGGCTACGCTCGGTCACCTGCTTACGGACTCGCAGTGCTCGTTGAAGAAGATTTTGACCGAGCATATGCGGAGATGAATATCAACCGCCTCCGTACTATACTCTGGTCCATGCTTTTCATCCTTATCGCCGGCATGCTTGCTTATGTCGGTTCACACGGAACATTGAAAAATATTGCCGAAGTCCAACAGGCTGTAAGACGGATTGCAAAAGGCAATTTCGAAGACAGCGTTATCATCAATACCAATGACGAACTCTCTGCACTGGCTGGCGACATAAACAAAATGAGCTACGACATCCCTGTACTTATGAAAGCGGACACGACACGGACTCTTGCAGAGCTTGATCTAATCACGACAAAAACCGTACAAAGTAGCTTTTTCCCGAAGAAGAATATTCTATCAAAAAATCTTCGCGTCTCCGGCTTCTACCAACCATCAGGTAAAGGTGGTGGCGATCTTTGGGGCCACTACGAACTCCAAGATGATTTCCACCTGCTATTTGTCGCGGATGCCATGGGCGTTGGCGTACCGGCAGCGCTCGCCACAGCAATCACATATTCAATTGGCGCGACGATTTCAGCACTCGCTGCAGACAAAAAAACCGAGTTGCATCGACCTTCAGATTTGCTACGACTAGTGAACGGCATTGTTTGGAATGCATTCCAAGGCTCTATCAGTGTGACCTTCTTCTGCGCAATCATAGATACTAAAAATGGTAAAATGAGCTATGCCAATGCCGGCCATAATTTTCCCTTTATCATCCCCACGCAAGCAAAAGACCCCCGCGGACTTAAAAAATTGCGGCCCGGTACTGAGAATAAACCACAACCATTTAGCGTTAAACTCATGGGCAATCCGCTCGGCATTCAAAAAGTAGCCAATTTCACGGAAAAAGACATTGCTATCGAACCTGGCGACAAGATCTTTCTTTTTTCGGACGGGCTAATCGAATGCAGCTCGCCGCAAGGAGAGGTTTGGGGTCGTAAACATTTATTCAATCAACTTTCAGAAATTACGACCCTACCGTTTGATGAATTCAGAGACGAGATCCTTTCGAGAGCGTTTAGCTTCTTTGCAAACAGACCGTTAGAGGATGATGTCACAGTCGTCGTCGCAGAGATTCCAAAGGCATGGAAATCGCAGAGAGCACCTGACAAAATATCCCGTCGGCCCGACGTTCCACTGCCAATTCCATCGGAAATAGCGGTTTCTATACCAATGACTTCACCCGCGATGGTTGTTCCTGAGCCGGTACCTGCTGCGATTTCAGTTGTTGCTGAACTGGAACTTCCAATTCCACCTTTCTTGGAGGTTGCCATTGATAATATGGAAACAGATATCGCAGATACGATCCCAGAATTTTCAATCTTAGAGGTAACAACGGATGCGGCTGCGTCCCCATCGCATATTGTTGAGATGATGGAGAACGAGATAAGCGTTCTTCGAAAGGTGCTGGGCATTGGCCAAGAGGACGACAAAGAAGGGACAATTCCAACAATCTCTGAATATGTCGTTGAAGAAACTACAAATGAAACACCTGTTTTTTTAGAAATTTCTCAAGAACAAATTGAAATTGATTCTACTTACGAAGCAGCGTTAGCGTTAGATGCCGGTTTGCCACTGGAACTAGATAATTCTGTTCAGGAAATCATCAGCGCGAATCTATCCGTGATGCCTGAAACTCCAAAAGAGGCGCTACTTCCTGAGAAAAAAGCCCCGAAGGGTAAATATAAAGTTCGTCTTCCGAGGACTGGTTGATAATGGCAATACGCCGCAGAATCGATATACTGTTATTTCTAAAAAACTTTTTGGGAATACTGCGTGGACCGTCTGCCGCAAATCATCAGGGCCATACCGAAGCACTGCTTTGAGAAAACCGACCTCAAATCTCTAAGTTACCTTGTTCGCGATTTGGTTCTCATTGGATTTCTCGCGGCAATTATCCTATCGCTCGATTCCCTGTTTTTGAAAGCAACTCTGTCGCTGGTTCTTGGTTGCGTTCTTACTGGTGTGTTCGTCATTGGTCACGATGCTGGTCATAGATCATTTTCAACCAACAAAAATCTAAATGAGACGATAGGCCACATCTGCTGTTCTCTTACGCTTTGGCCCTACCATGTTTGGCGCTTAAGCCACGACCACCACCATAAATGGACGCACCATTCAGTAAATGACTTGGCCTGGAAACCATTGACCGTTGCTGAATTCCAAGGACTATCGACGACAAAAAAGGTTGGTTACTATTTTTCCAGATATTTTTTGTTCTTCTGGGCAAGTATGCTGTTCCAGTTTTTTATGACTGAGGATGCCATAAAAGGCCGGTTTTTTAACAATTCTGACCTGGCGTTGGCACGGCGTTCTATCGCTATCACTGCGGTGATAGCCTCTTGTTACGCAGTAATCACTCTATATCTCGGCGGCTGGTCTGGATTTATCTATCTTTTTTTGATCCCACAATTGGTCTATCAATTTTGGCTGAGTTTTTTTACGCTTTTTCATCACACTACTGACGAATCAACTTTAATGACTCCAGGTGCCTGGGATCCAGCGCAGGCTCAGCTTGGCCATAGTATCCATGTAAAATATCCAGAAATCATCGACTGGCTAACGCACAACATCTCTTGGCATGTCCCCCATCATGTTTGCGCCTCAATTCCCCATTACAACCTGCGAGCAGCCCATGAAAGCCTAAAGCAACGCTACCCAGAGCATGTAAAAGAACGCGTCATGTCAGCTCCATATATCTGGAGAGTCATCAGTCAATGTCATTTGATTGATCAGGCGGAGTTAGAACCGATTAAATGGCAGAAGATAAAGCTGTCTGACTACCTTATGAAGCCTTCTGAACAAGCTTCTGCATCCGAAGTAACACTATAATTCTATTTTTCGTTCGCATTGAAGATCAAGTGTGAAGTGAATAGGGGAGCTGAACCTAAAGTCCGAAACTTCTGCGAATACCGCGTGATCGGTATTTTTAGCGCTCAAGATGACTTTGATTGACGCCCGCGGTGTAAAACCCTCTGAGAAGATTCCACCCTCTATACCAACTAAGCAGCCATTGCGGTGATAAAGATCGTTTGTGTTCTCAAAGCGCACAGGTTCCTGATTCACTCCAGCATCCGCAAACTCTATGACTGGATTCTTGTCAGCACTATTCGGGAAGATCGACATTGTAACTTTTAGCAGCGAAGCGAGAGGAGACCGCGTGACTTCACTCTTTTTTGACCCAGACCTCGGCACAACATCCCGCACTGAACAGACGAGATTTTTTTGCACGAATGGATCGCAGAAAGGATTTTCGGAGGTGACCTGACTTTTCAGTGTTGTTACAGACTTAATGGTTCGGCAGCTCGGAGAGATTGCCAGAAACAAGGGAAGCAGAAGTAGAGAGTAATATCTTTTATCCAAGGATATATCCTTGTCCATAAATGCTGGTTATCGTCATGCCGTAGTTTCCGATAATTTTACGAATACGACAGACCTGTGTATCGATAGATCGGTCAGCAACTCGCACACCATCCCAAACTTGCTGCAAGAGAACCTCACGGTCAATGCAAGCACCTGGGCTAGCGAAAAAGGTCCAAAGTACTTTGGTTTCCTTGCGCGTCAAACTGAACACTTCATTCGACGATTGAACTGTTAGTTTTTGATTCACAATATCTAGCTCGAGATCACCGTGAATAATCCTACTAGCAGTCTTTGGTTCATTAGAGCAGGTGCTATGAACGAACCGAACGAAATCCAACGGACAAAAGGGCAGTGATAGAATTTTAAATCTAAGTTTGATTCCAGAAGAAAGTTTTACATCTGGCATCAAAAATATGTCGGCAGCGCTGTAGTGCACAGCTACATTCGAAAGCAATTCTTCTTGCTCAAAAGTATTCGTAACGACAATGATGTCGGGTGAGTTCTTTTTATCTAGTACTTTCATCCTTGCAAGAGTTGCTAAGGAAGCAAACCTACGCACGGCGAAGTCTCCCATCAGTTCCATGGCGACCGATCGCGAAGCATCAGATTGTTCGACAACCCAAACCGTCTGCATAATTAACCTAGATGTGAGATTTACTGTAATTTAATTCTATCAAAACAAAGCGCATGAAAAAGCGGGCAGCATGTTCTTAGTGGTATAGGGAAATTTTGCCCAAAAAAGGGGGCGACAATATTGCCGCCCTATCGCTAGAAATAACTATAAACTTGCTATTACCGATCAATTGTCGCAGGCCGAAGAACCCTTCTTACATAGCTTCTTAATGAGAAGCTTGAGCTCTTCTTTGACAGTTTCTTTCTTATAGAACAGTACAATTGGTTCGTTGTTGTGCTGGCCGCATTGGTCGATAATGTACTTATTGGAGCTACCCATAAAATCGTCGAGCTGGCTACTGACGTTTACTCCGACTTTCTTGAACTCAGCTACAATTCCTGCCTTGTTGCAAGTATACTCGGCCATTTTTGCCTTATGACAGGTCTCGGTCAGGCGATCAAAAATCTTGCCTTTGTCTTTGCATTTTTCGACTTCTTTTTTCTTAAGGAGCTCGTCCCAATCAGCGGCAGACGGTTTCGTAGTATCGTCATCATCGTCTTCTTTCTCTTCTTTTTCATCACAGTCCGAATGCTCATCTGCTTCATCTTCTTCATCTGCTTCATCTGCTTCATCTTCTTCATCTTCTTCATCTTCTTCATCTTCTTCTTCGGAGTCATCACTAGACTCAGGCGCACCAGCGGCGACCCAGTTTTTGATAGCGGTTTTTTCCGAAGAGGTCAGAGGCGACTTTTCTTCGGGAGGCATGTTGCCTGAAGCAACTTCTGATTTAATTTTGTCTTTTAGCCCTTTCGCTTTTTTAAATGTATCTAACGCATTTTTGTTTGTTCCAGAGTGACAGCTTTCGCATTTGTCCTTAAAGATCGAACTAATGTCGTCATCATAGTTTGGATCCGAAGCTAACAGGCCAAAACCACGCAGAACACTTGTTACAGTTGTTGGTGCCGGCTTCTTGGCCTTTGTAGTATTGGCATACTTCGTTTTCTTCTTCTTTTTTGTATTTTTGCTAGGGCCGGTTAGACGCAATTCAAGCTCATCTTCTTCATCTTCTTCGACTTCGTCGTCGCGCTCATCTTTTTTGGCGTCTTTTTCACAATCCTCGTGCTCTTCTTTGGCAGGAGTTGTTTCGGGACGATCGAGAGGTGCCGTAATTTCAGGACTTGCATTGTCAGATGCAGGCGCTTTCTTTGCCGCCTCTTGCTGTTTACAAGAAACAGGCAATAGCAAAAGCGAAATCATTAGGATCCAGAGTCTGCTGGACATAGGCGTTACCCATCATAGATTGTTCGACATGTACGTCCTTGTCGGCTGATTGGGGTTTTATCTTAAGCGTTGGGAAAAATTAGTTAAATTATCAATATTTTCGGAGTGTTGAGATAGGCGTAAAAGGCGTGGTCTATTTAATTAGATTTTGCTGAAAAAGGCTAAAGCCTTTTCCAGCAAAATCGTGTCCTGAGCCGCAGGCGAAGGATCTGCCCCGAATTACATCCGAATTAAAATCCGGCTATTTTGAAGTAAAATCAGATTTTTCAGCGGGCCATCCAAATTGAGATA
>CAMAXT010000041.1 GCA_945862295.1 Pseudobacteriovorax antillogorgiicola | reverse complement strand
CAATTTTTGAAATATTAACAATAATTTCAGGTCGTTCCTTGAATATTACTCAATGATTACGAGCCCTTTCCATTCCCCCCGCCTAAAGTCTTTCCTATCTGACCCGATCATCTCTTTGATTTAGAACTAGGAATTTCAATTGATCCGGGTATTGGCTGATAGTGTAGAATAATGTAAGAATTCCTATAGGTTCCAAAAGCAGAGCAAGATTACTAATCGCGGAGCATTGAGGCTCCCGGGCAGAAAGAGGATGTCATTATGCCACTGATTCCAATGGTCGTCGATCAAACTAGCCGAGGCGAACGTTCTTACGATATCTTTTCAAGACTCCTAAAGGACAGAATTATCTTTCTTGGTACTGCTGTCATGGACGAAGTTGCCAACTTGATCGTCGCTCAGATGCTATTTCTCGAAAACCAAGACCCAGACAAGGATATTCACTTCTATATCAACTCTCCTGGCGGTTCAGTCACAGCTGGCATGGCAATCTATGACACCATGCAGATGATTCGTCCTGATGTTCGCACCTACTGCATCGGTCAATGTGCAAGTATGGGCGCATGGCTGCTAGCTGCCGGAGCTAAAGGCAAACGCTACGCGCTGCCAAATTCACGCATTATGATTCACCAGCCTCTGGGTGGCGCTACTGGCCAAGCGACAGATATTGAGATTCAAGCCCTAGAAATTATCAAGATTAAAGAGAAAATGACTGAAATCTTGGCGCACCACACAGGGAAATCAATCAAAGAAGTGTCCTCAGATATCGACCGAGATTTCTTTTTGTCGGCCGAACAAGCGCTCGCTTACGGACTAGTTGATGAAATTGCACGCCCAGCGCGCAAGACAACAGCCGAGTGATTTGATTTCGAAGTTTTGAAAGTGTCTCGGTAAAACTGACAGCGCAGGCAAGCGAAGTTGCGATCCCTGCAATGCTTAACGAGTGAGGAGATTATAGATGGCAGGCAAAGACTCAGGACTGCACTGTAGCTTTTGTGGCAAAGGTCAGCGTGAAGTCAAAAAACTTATAGCCGGGCCGAATGTATATATTTGCGATGAGTGTATTCAACTCTGCAACGATATCATCGCGGAAGAAGTAGAAAAGGAAGAACTGCTCAGCCCTACAGGCGGCAAGATTCCTAATCCAAAAGACATCAACAAGGTGCTAGACGATTATATTATCGGTCAAGTACAAGCAAAGAAGACGCTTTCTGTAGCGGTGCATAACCACTATAAGCGCCTCGATGCAAAAGCTAAAAATGCTGATGTTGAACTTCAAAAATCTAACATTCTTTTGATCGGTCCAACTGGTAGCGGTAAAACTCTTCTCGCGCAAACTTTGGCGAAGATTCTTAACGTACCTTTCACAATCTCTGATGCAACCAACTTAACAGAAGCTGGTTACGTCGGTGAAGACGTTGAAAACATCATTTTGAATCTCCTGCAAAATGCTGACTACGATGTTGAACTTGCGCAACGCGGTATCGGTTACGTCGATGAGATCGATAAAATCGCCCGTAAAGGCGAAAACCCATCAATCACACGCGACGTTTCCGGTGAAGGCGTGCAGCAAGCTCTTCTAAAAATCATCGAAGGAACAATCGCCAACGTTCCTCCGCGTGGTGGTCGTAAGCATCCTCAGCAAGAATTCTTGCAAGTTGATACGACTAACATCTTGTTCATCTGCGGTGGTGCATTCGCTGGACTCGAAGACATTATTGCAAACCGAATAGAAACATCATCGATGGGATTCGGCGCTGACGTCCGCTCAAAAGGCGCCCGAGACGTAACGAAGCTCTTAGCGCAAGTTGAAACTGAAGATTTGATGAAGTTCGGTATGATTCCAGAATTCATCGGTCGTCTTCCGATCGTTTGTTCTCTCGGTCAGCTTGACGAGAGTGCCCTAATCAAAATCTTGACTGAACCCAAAAATGCGATCATCAAGCAATTCCGTATGCTCTTTGATTTCGAAAACGTCGAACTCAAATTCACTGACGGCGCTCTCAGAGCTGTTGTAAAAGAAGCTTTGAAGAGAAAAACTGGTGCCAGGGGTCTACGTGCGATTCTCGAGCGCGCTATGCTCGAGATCATGTACGAGATGCCGTCTCAGGAAAATCTAAAGGAAGTTGTCATTACTGAAGAAGTGATAGCAATCAAAGCTGACCCGATCTTGGTGTTTAAATCTGAGGCTGATTTAGCAATCAAAGAAGAGAAGAAAGAATTCGGTACTGGCAGCACGTTGAAGTAAACGGGTAAAGTTTATTGCTAAACGATTCTAAGAAGTTAAGTGACTTATCAACAAGCGTGCTCTACCAAAGAGCACGCTTGTTTTGTTTTTGGGTAGAATGGTGAATTAATGCCAATCCGGCATATCATTAATTTTTACCGATTGTTACAGAGAAAAAAACCTCTGAAAATTCCTAGGCTAAACTCGCCGACATGCGATAGAATATAAACATATCCCGACATCAAAATTACCTCGACCTGAGAAGGTTTGCTTGGTTTACTTTGCCTACAAAGGCTCGCAGGAGGAACCCAATGGCTGATAATGACGATCAGAAAAACAAGAAGGATGCTGTCCGTATTCCCTTGTTACCTCTCCGTGACATCCTGGTATTTCCGTCGACTGTCGTGCCTCTATTCGTAGGCAGAGATAAGTCTATCCAGGCTCTTGAACAAGCGATGTCGACGAACAAAGAGATCTTCCTCGCTGCCCAGATCAAAGCGAAGACCAATGATCCTGCAGCAGAAGATATTTACCGCGTCGGTACAATCTCGGTGATTTTGCAGCTATTACGTCTTCCTGACGGTACCGTCAAGGTGCTTGTAGAGGGTCAGAGACGCGCTAAAATCATTGATTACGTTCAGACCGAAGAATACTTCGTTGTCGAAGCTGAATCTCTCGAAGAAACAAAATCTACCGGTGTTGAGAACGAAGCACTCGTTCGTACCGTTAAAATGGCTTTTGATAACTACGTACGGCTTAATAAACGTATTCCCCCAGAAATGTTGCTTTCGATCGCTCAGATCGAAAACGAGTCAAAGCTTGCGGACACTTTGGTCGCGCACCTGACCAATCTCAAGCTACAAGACAAACAACGCCTACTTGAGCAGACCGATCCTCGTATCCGTCTGGAAGAACTCTATGGCTTTGTCCAATCAGAAATCGAAATCATGCGCGTTGAGAAGAAGATCCGTGCGCGCGTGAAGCGTCAGATGGAAAAGACCCAGAAAGAATACTATTTGAATGAGCAGATGGCTGCGATTCAAAAAGAACTCGGTGACCGTGATGACGGCAGAGCTGAGAATCAAGAACTTGAAAATCTTGCCCGCAAGAAAAAGCTCTCAGACGAAGCTCGCGACAAAGTAATGAAAGAGATTCGCAAACTGAAAAACATGTCGGCAATGTCGGCAGAAGCAACAGTTGTGCGTAACTACATCGAGACGATCTTGTCTCTACCTTGGCAAGAATTTACTCCTGAAAAACGCGACATCAACTTCGCACACGAAATCCTCGATAAAGATCACTTTGGCCTAGAAAAAGTCAAAGAGCGTATCCTCGAGTATTTGTCTGTGCGTACTCTTGTTGATGACATGAAGGGTCCGATCCTTTGTCTCGCTGGACCTCCAGGAGTAGGTAAAACCTCTTTGGCGAAATCAATTGCCGAAGCAACAGGACGTAAATTCGTTCGTATCTCCCTCGGTGGTGTGCGTGACGAAGCTGAGATCCGTGGCCACCGCCGTACCTACATTGGTTCAATGCCGGGAAAAATCATCAACGCTATCCGCAAATCTGGAAGTGCCAACCCTGTTGTTCTCCTCGATGAGATCGATAAGTTAAGCCAAGATTTTCGTGGTGACCCGACGAGTGCCCTTCTTGAGGTTCTAGACCCTGAGCAGAACTCAACGTTTGTCGATCATTATTTAGACGTCGACTTTGACCTTTCAAAAGTGTTGTTCATGGCGACAGCGAACTCACTCCACACTATCTCGAAGCCTCTTCTTGACCGTATGGAAGTGATCCGTCTCTCTGGCTATACCGAAGAAGAGAAGGTCAACATTGCGAAGCAGTATCTTGTACCAAAACAAATCAAGGCAAACGGCCTACAAAATTCTAACGTGCAAATGAACCTCAACGCACTTAAAGAGCTAGTTCGCTACTACACCCGCGAAAGCGGCGTACGTAGCCTTGAGCGTGAAATCGGATCTGTTTTTCGTAAGCTAGCGCGAAAACATTTAGAAAAGTACTCCAAAGAGAATCCAGAAATAGCAGCAAAACAAGATGCGACGCCTGGTAAGAACGGCAAAGAAGAAGCGATGGTCAACAAGATCGACTTCAAACCTTTGAACCTCGAAATTTCTGAAACGGTCAACGAAAAGACCATTCAAAAGTATCTCGGTGCGCGCCGCTTCCGAATCGGTACGCAGAACAGCAATCACGAAGTCGGGCTCTGTACTGGTCTCGCTTGGACTGAAGTAGGTGGCGAATTGCTCGTTATCGAAGTCTCCATCTTGCCAGGAAAAGGCAGCCTTAAAATCACCGGCAAGCTCGGCGAAGTCATGCAAGAGTCTGCACAAGCAGCCATGTCTTATGTTCGCTCACGCGCCGCGTTTTTGGGCTTAGAAGACGACTTCTACTCCAAGATCGATATTCACATCCACGTACCTGAAGGTGCAATTCCAAAAGACGGTCCATCAGCTGGTCTGGCTTTGGCAACAGCACTCACTAGTGCGCTTACGAACCGCCCGGTGAGTAAAGATGTCGCGATGACAGGCGAGATTACCTTGCGAGGCCGCTCACTTCCAATTGGTGGTCTCAAAGAGAAAATCATCGCCGCTCACCGCGCAGGCATCAAGAAGGTCGTGATTCCTAAAGAAAATGAGAAGGATATGGAAGATGTTCCAAAAACCATCATGAAAGACATCACCGTTGTTGGTGTCGAGCACATGGATACTGTACTCATGCACGCTCTTGTTTGGAAGCAACCTGCTGAAGGCCAAAGCGAACACGACGAGCTTTTTGAAAAACTCAAAAAGATCACCGAGACTGAGATCAGCACTGCTGAACTTTCATTCGCTCACTAAGTACATTTTTTTAGACTAAAAAACATAGCGCCGGTCGGTATCACAACCCACCGGCGCTAAACTTTTGTGCGCATCTACCGAAAAAATACCAAGATAAAACCAACTGTTACCAATTTCTGTTGGATCCTCTGGGAGCATCTATGGCAGCGACAAAACAAGTGAACAAGAAAAACTCCAAGCCGACTTTGAAACCAGTTAAAGCGGCAAAGACGCAAGACAATAGCGAGCTGTTAGAGTTCGTAGAGAATCTAAAACGCCAATGGGTGTCAACAATTGATGCACTGGTCGATCCTCTGATGATCGTTAACAGTAACTATGAGATTCAAAAATCGAACATGGCTCTGGCGCGCATTGCGGACAAAGAAGTCAAATCGATCGTTGGCAAAAAATGCTACGAGATGTTTGGCGGACGCTCGAGCCCCTGCCCTAACTGCCAGTTAAACAAGTCCTTCAAATCGTCAGAAAGTTCGTCTTTTGACCTAGAAAACGTCCGTGGCGACCGTTTCTTTGAAGTGGCGTCGCAACCACTTGTTGACACCGACGGCACAATTACCGGTGTCGTGCACGTCTACCGTGACCGCACTGAAGCAAAGAAGATGCAAGAGAAGTTGTCACAACAGGACAAGCTCGCGTCCATCGGTCTGCTTGCTGGTGGTATCGCCCATGAAATCAATAATCCACTGGGCGGCATTCTGATTTTTTCGCAGATGCTACTCAGAGAGATCCCAAAAGACAGCCCGCACTACGAAGACGTATTCGAGATTGAAGCAGCAACACAGCGCTGCAAAGCTATCGTCGAAAGTTTACTCAACTTTGCTCGTCAAAATCAGCCGGATTCTAAGAAAAAACTCGACGAATTCAACATCGCCGACGCGATCAAGACCGCTGTCCGCTTCGGAAAAGTCGCGATCAAAAAATCTGGATCAATCAACGTCATCGAAAAATTCAAAGAGCCAGAGCAGTTCGTTAAAGTTGACCGCAACAAAGTCATTCAGATCTTTTTGAACCTAATCCAAAATGGCATCCAAGCCATGCCGGACGGTGGTACTCTCACAATCAAAAGTAAGACCGTAACCCGCAGTGCGGTTCCATGGGGCATCTTTACCGTCGAGGATACTGGCATTGGCATTCCAGCTGAGCACTTAACCAAGATTTTCGACCCATTTTTTACGACAAAAGATCCTGGCGAAGGCACTGGTCTCGGTCTCGCGCTTGTTTACGGAATTGTCCAAGATATGGGTGGCACGATGTCAGTTGAAAGTACCGTTAACGTCGGCAGCCGCTTCATCGTCGAACTGCCGCTCTCTCGGTCAGTCGGTAAAAATAAACAAAAAGCATCTTGAGTTTCAAAGTCTGAGGTTCGTATGAGTGACGTGCAGAATAACAATAGCTACTCGACAGGACGCTTAGTCGTTCTTGCCCTGACCCTAAGTGTGGTCATGGCAGTCGAGCTCGCTGCGGGAAACGGTTTCCTACAAGCGATTTTGGCCGGCAGCGTGCCGCCAGTATCCTATCTGCTCGTTACTCTCATGATTTTCGCTAGCACAAGTGCGATCCTAGGAGCTTTCACTGCTACACTGAAACCACACCCAGTGCGCCTTGCTGCGGCTGTTGCTAGTTGTGCAGCAGCTATGGTTTGCGGCGTTGAAGCAAGTCATGTTGTTACCAAACTGCCAGCCGAATTCTATTTCAATGTGTCGTTGATTGGGCAAATTCTCTTCACGCTATGTATGTCCTACGTTATCTGCAGCCGGTTCCGCATCCAAGGTGTCGCAACTAAGAACGTCCCCCTCACAGCTGCGGGCATTGTTGCTGTATTTGGTATGGTTACCTACGCAGCACAGCACTGGATCGCTCTTGAAAATGCCGTAGCACAGATTTCATTACTAAGAGATATCATCCTCGTTTTGGCACCGGTAGGTCTTCTGGCATTTTTTAGTCTTAACAAGAGTGCTCGCCTTGATAAAAAAAGCTTCAAAGAGTCGCTCAAACTGCGTATGCCTGAAATCCGTGATCAGAGAGATGCCCTGTCATGGAAACTGCTTTCTATTGGCATCATCGCAAGCGCCTTCGTCAACACCATCATTTATCTTTTTGCTAGCGAAACCGTTGTTGGCAGCTTCTGGACGCCTCTTCAGGTATTTAATATCGGTTTCCTCGGCTTGGTTTACCAGCAGGTTTCAGAATTGCGTGTATTTACTGCTGAGCAAAAACATGGTGATGTGAGTGCCCGCATCTCGCCGCATTCTGCGCAGCGCTTTCTTAAGCGTCATCATATTGAGAAAAATGCGTGGGCCGCGACATCTGGACTAAAAACATCTAACTTTCTCATCGACCACGACCCTGGTGCGATTCTACATAAAAATCTACCGGCATCAATTATGCAGCTGCGCAGCGATGAAATTCAACGCTGTGTTAATGACGTCCTAGGCCCGCTCAATTTGCACAACCACGTTGTTGGCCACCGGGTCCTCGGAGTGATCGATCCCGAATCCTCAGTTAGGTCATGTGTCGATACTCTGAAAATGTTTTCAGCTCTTTACCTCGACGCGACTCCCCTTCTTGAACGCCGGATCAAAGGTCTAGTTTCTTTATTGCCAATCATTGATTCCGGACTAGCTAGGGTCATGAAAACAAAAGATGTCGATACCTTGATTCGAAGAAATCTTTGGTTTTTTCACTTCAATTTTACTTGGATTGACCAGCACGTTGTCCATACACCTAAATCAACACGCTATGACGTCCGGATGGCCACACTTTCTTCGCGGATTAGACATACAATGTTCGAGCATCTTGAGAAAACAGGCGGTGTTGGTAACTTCGTTTGGATGAGCAACGAAGCTCGCGACCGGTTGCTGCACGAAGCACCGGCCTTAAAAAACGTCATCGAGACTTGCCCGATCCCGAGCAGCAAAGATAATGACGAACTATTGATGTTCACCTTAAAATTCGAGCAGTTGATTCCGAGGCTTCAGCGCTATTTCGATCTCGATACCATGCGCCGGACCATTATGGATTTTGAGCCGTCTCAGGAAAGTCTGAAACTGTTAAATTTGATGAATCTCCAGTTTTCTAAAACAAGATCGGTCGAAGAAGTCATCGATGTTCTAAAGTCCATTACCACTCTGCCCTGGCGCGGATTTAGAGAAAAAGATCAGGCTTTGCAACTGATTCTCAAAGCGCATAAAACCCTCAATGAGCTTTTGAATGAAGGTAAAAACATCTGTTTTGAAAATACAGACCGTTTTGACATGCAAAAATCCGAGCTATTGAAAGCTGTGCAAACAATCGGCTACCCGAGCCAAATCTTGCATAACGCCCAGATCGATAAAATCACTCTGCGCGATATCGAGACTTTGATGAAGGTTGCGTTGAATCATAATCATTCAAGGTTTCATGAATCATGGTTGCTTTTATCAACAAATGATTACCAACGCCTAAAAAGCGATGAATTAAGCAATATCGTCGCTTTTATTTCGAGTATTGCGTCAGCAAGAAAAATCACTAAACAGCGTATCGTGCAGGTAAAAGCAGTCGATGCGTTAGTTAATATTGCTAGGTCATTGAAAGATGAACAGCTGCCGATTATTGAAGAATGCTTTGCAAAAATCGGCTCATGGTTTGCCGATGAAAAGGTAGATTCAGATATCTGCTGTCTCTATCTCGATGCGCACACGTTTATTTCAGACCTTTTCAACAAAAATGTCGTCATCCCGTCCCCGGTTCTTGACCAACTAGATAACTATTTTCAGGAACTGCAGACTCAGCTAAGTGCCAACCATCCTAGAATTATCGCCATCCTTAGCCGTTGGCAGATCTTTAGAAGTAAACGCTCGCAAGTACAAGGGGCTGCGTAAGCGTTGTGAACTGGCCCCTTAGAGTGTTGGTAGAAATCGTTAAGAGCCCGTAAATACGAATAAAAGCGCTATTAATACTCAAACCCCGCAAGTCACCGAATGACATGAGGGCATTCTTTTAATTATAACTTTGCCGTAAGTAACCTACTAAGGAATCGCCACCAACATTAAAAGGGGCCAGTTCATAAGCGATGCACTACTTTGCAAAGAAAGATAGCGTCCTGGGAACGTTGTAAGTGGCAGCAATTCTTTTGTGTGCCTCATCTAGCTTGTCGTAAGAGAGCACAACCTCTCCCTCGCCGTAATCCAAAACTATGCGAGCGTACTGGACGCCACCGCGAGATACAGGGGCTTTCAAAGCAGCTTCAACATCGGCCATGGATTGCACTGGCACTCCATTGATTGCAGTAACGATAGCGTTTCTGATGTCGTAACCACGGTTGAATTCATCGGCCAAAACCCGCGAGATAATGATAATGCGCTGCCGGCCTGGATCTACAACAAAATCGTTACGAAAGCTGTATTCATAAAGCATCGGATAAGGCGCAGTGCTGCGCCAATCGCTCCCCCATTGTTTTAAAAACGGAGTCGAAAGCTCTCTAAAAACAAAGCCACCAAAGATCACATGCGGCTCTTCATTATGCACACGAAACGATGCGATGCGGTAGGCATTCGAATTAAACTTTGGTAGCTGACCTTCAATCACCAGCCCTTTGCCCTGTCTTAAGATATCAAGCTTAACTTTATCACCTGCAAATCTGCGGTTGATCAAATACTTTAAGTGGACGCTTCCCCACAGCGGGTGATTAAAGAAGCCGTTTTCATTAATCCGAACGCCATCGACTGCCAGCAGAACGTCGTCTTTTTGCAGCAAAGTCGTAAAATCTGATCCTGGTTCAACTTTTGAAATTCTAATGCCGTCTTTCACCGCTTCAGCACCAATCATTTTTCGCATCTCTGGGCTGTTTAAGCGGTCAAGTTGGATGCCAATGGCCGGAAAGCCTTTATAGGCACCGCTTTTATAGTCGTCGAGAAAATGGTTAATGATTGAACCTGGAATCGCATGAAAAAACTGATTGTCTTGACCTGAGCCTAAGGCAACGACACTGCCGCTACGGATAAGGGGCTCTGACCAGCCAAGAGCTGATTGCTGCGTTTTAAGTAAATATGTTGCGAACGAATACTCACTGGTCACTGACGAATGAATGCCGACTTCCTGAAGAGTGGCTGCAATACTGATTAGCTGATTATTGTCCCTTGCTCTTAAGATCGTGACCGTGGAATCGAGAGGCAACTCATCAACAAACTTCACTGCCGACAAACCCGCAGTTCCAGCAGGATCTTCTGGACTTAAGAGCGCTAGATTACTTTCGTAGTCAACAAAACGAACGGTTAGCGGAAACTTTTGATTTTCGCCAAACCTAAGCAGCTCTAATTGTACGGCGTCTTGCACAGCAAACGCGGTCGTCAGCACTGCGTTACCCTCGACAACGATGCCGTGATAAGTCTGCTGACGAATCTCTTCGTACTGCCAAGGGGAGGATTCATCGATTTGCTTCTTAGAGGCAAAAATGCGGACGACCGAGTTCTCCCATTTTTGAGCGATGCTTGTCGTGGCATAACTTGCTATCAAAATGGCAATGACGAGATGAAAACGGCAGTTTAAAAGGGTCATTTGCTGCTCCCTACCGTCCCAACTGTCAAGGCCCCATCAATTTCTGCCCCAGCGGTCCACCGGTCAGGGCTGACACCGTAACGTTCCAATATCATCTGATTGCGTTTTCTAACGTCTTCCGTCGCTAAAACTATGGGTTCATTGCTATCAAAAAACTCGATGATCAAAAAAGGATCCTTTGATCCTTCAATGACGTCGATCAAACTTTGAATTGAGTGGATATCTTTGCCGTTCACTTTCGTAACAATACTACTTTGATTGCCAGTCGCATGCTGATTGACAGCATCGGGAAGTCGCTTACTAAAAATGACGAAATCCGTGTACCCAGAAAAGTCAGTAGCAAGGGGTGAATAGATATCAAGAAAACGCAGTAAATAAGGAGCTTCGCGGAACCATTTTTCACCCCAGGTGCGCAGGTAGCTGCGTGAGAGTGTAGTAAAAACCAAACCACCGTAAACAAAGTATTTTGCATTCTTAGCATAGACGTTGAAATCGTCGTGGTGCGGCTTAAGCTTGTCGAGTTTAAAGCTTATTTTCAGCTGTTTTGAGTCCCTGTTGACGTCAAAGGTAACCGTCTCGCCGCTCAACTTTAAATCGTACACGGTCCGAAAATCGACCCGCTCACCTTGAAAACTTATCTTACCATCGACGCCAATCCCGATGCCGTCGATAGCAGTCAAGACATCGCTGCGCAGAATCTGATTAAACGCTGGTGCAAACTCTGCGACGTGTGTGACTACGACACCTTCCGGTGCACCAGGATCTATACCGTGATAGGCAGCAGTCGAAGGATTCACCAGACTAGACGTCATTGTCGAGATTCCGTCTGGCTGATGACCGTCATAGGTGCCGTCTTCAATATCTTTTAAAAACCTGTTAATGACCGGATTGGGAATGATGTAACCTGTATTTTCAGCGGAGGTAAATGACTGGAAAGCGACGCCTACCACGCGCATGCCTTGGACAACTGGCCCGCCGCTATTTCCTGGATTAATTGCCGAGTCGACTTGAACAAGTAGATGCTCCGCCCGACCATGGTGGACATAACGCCGGTAACTGATGCGCGATACGATACCTTCAGTAATAGAAACCTGCTCACCACCTGTAGGAAAACCAATAGTGGCTACAGGTGATCTTAGTCTTGGCAAAGAACCAAAGCGCATCGGCGTGACTTTTTTAAGAAACTCTTTGTCACTGGGTACAAGAATGGCGAGATCTGAGTCGTGAGCGATGAATTCAACAAACGCCTGCACGGGCTTAGCATCGCCATCCCGCAAAATGTCGATGTAACTGGCATTCGCAACCACATGGGCGTTGGTCAAAATGCGGTTGTCTCCGATATAGAAGCCTGTGCCGTTGCTCGACGATGATGGTTGACGTTTCCAAGGTTCAGTAAACGACGGTTCATTTGATGTGACAATAATTTTAAAAACAGAACTCCGCAGCGATTGTAGATTTGCAGCATTTGCCTCAGGAGCAAGAGCGGCACTCACAAACGAGAGGAGAAAACAAATGCTGATTATTAGGTACCGCACTATCCGCATCGTCCTGCCTTCCTCTTGGGCAGCTGAGGTAATAGCCCGGATATCCCAAGCTGGATCGACGACAAAGCAAACGCCGGCCTCTTTGTCTCCGATGAGGTAAACAAAGTTAGCCATCGGACCTACCTGTAACTGTTTGATAAAAGGAGCATTCATGACTGCAAGGGTAGCGCTTCAGCCCGCTAGCGTCAAACCAGTTTGCGGCTTTCCCGTTACCACGGTACAGCAAGCAAAATGCGTGCGAGCTGAAGGAGACTTAACTGGTTAATATGGCTTTAAAAAAGTCAATTTCGATCGTGCCAAAAGCAGGGTTTTTCATCATCCTGTTTTTCTTAGACTTACTCTCATTTTACACTTGAGGTCGTTCGACCTGACTGCTATGTTCACCCACCTGTTCGGATGCCCATGGGCCCGAAATGTTTGTGAAAAGGAGTTTAGAGTGGCTAAGAAAATCAACCGTGAACTTATTCGTCTCGTTTCTACTGCTGGCACTGGTTACTTCTACGTAACAGCTCGCAAAAAAGGTCGCGACAAACTCGAATTGAAAAAATTCGATCCGCGCATCCAAAAACACGTTTTGTTTAAAGAAGCTAAGATCAAGTAATTGATCTAGGACAGACCAAACATAAAATACCCGCGGTGTTCAAAACTGCGGGTTTTTGTGTGGCTTCACACCGGCTCTCGGAAAATATCCCGGTACACAAGGTAAAAATAGATCTGCGGAATAACGTAGAAGAGTGTCGATAGGACAGCCAGCAGTCCTTCAAAAATCTGCTTTGGTACCCCCGTTACCTGCTCCAGCTGCATCCCAAAATACTCAAACGCAAATTCAGAAAAAAACAGCGGTGCTGCTAAAAACAGATAGGCAAAGAGTAAAGGCAGCATCCGGCCTTCGCTCAGTTCAACACACTGCCGCCGTGCCTGCCAACCGGGAAGTTTTTGCAAAACAACATAAAAATCTAAAAATACATAGCGTGTGGTGACGTAGAGGATTGCCGCAACTGCGAACGGAATCAAGACAGTCGTTGTCTTAACTCCAAAGGCCAGCATGATTAATCCGCCGGGGATAAGAGCGACAGCAATCCAACCGAGAATAATCAAGCCAACAGAAATGTAAGCGGTGATAAGTTCTTTCCAAACACTTGCGGAAATGGCGATGCTTTCTTTTATGCTTGCAGGTTGACCTTCTGAGTGACGGTGATTCAGCCATACGGTAGCCCCATTGCACAGGGGCATGAAAAAAACGCCTAACACTCCTACGATTGCATCGTCTGCCTCAGCACTCAGAGCCCCAGTAACCGCAAAATACTTGATAACAAAAAGCCACGGCACATAACAAAGAGCGATCAGAGCAATGTATTTGTGTAGGTGACGACCAAATAATTTTACTGCCGCGATAACTCGATCCATACGCATGCGCTCCGAAAAGACGTTGTTTAAAGAGCTAACGCCTTACCTCTTGCGCGCTAAATAGAGACCGTCTCTGACTGTTAGCATAACTTGATCGACTCGATCGTCTGATTTAACTTTAGTATTAAGGGCGACGATTGCTTTGTCATCGGCAGATTCTGGTGCGAGTACACGGCCGCTCCAAAGGACGTTATCAATAGCGATCAAACCACCGGGTCGTACCCTTGGCATCACAGCTTCGTAATAATTAAGATAATTACTTTTATCGGCATCGATGAAAACCATATCAAACGGTCCGCTAAGACTGGCAATAGTATCGAGCGCCGGACCCTCTTTCACCTGAATCTTGCTACCGTGCGGACTTTCAGCAAAGTACTTTCGAGCGATCGCTAGACAGACAGGATTAAGGTCACAAGTGATCAATTCACCACTCTCAGGCAATGCCTCAGCCATAGATAGCGCACTGTAACCACTGAATGTGCCGATCTCTAAGATGCGGCGCGCGCTAGTCAGCAGCACTAGCATCTTTAGAAGCCGTCCTTCGATCCGACCCGTTAGCATCTGGGGTGCTTGCAGCGAATGGTGTGTTTCCTTTGTCAGTCTCTGCAAAAGTTCAGGCTCTTGCTGACAATGAGCAAAGGCGTACGCTTCTATTTTTTTATCGATTATATCCATATTTTTTTTATCCTCTCAGTATTCCTGGCTAACGATGTCTCAGAGTTATTCATTCTTAAACCACATTTGCCAAAGAGAGGTCAAAATCATAAAGGCCGATGCACTGGAATAGCCAAATCCACCGATCATCGTCAAATAGGCTGCTTGCGGCACATACTTTGTTGCCCACCATGAAAACACGTCGAGAACGAGGAAGGCATATGGTGCTGCGATGGCTGCAATCTTTAGCCCTGGCTTAACACCGGTTGTGAGTGAAAAGATGATGCAGACAAAGAAAAATATGAACGCGATACCAAAAAGGTGGATGTGAGAAACTCGTGCAAGCGTTGGTACGGTAGCACCTTCATCAATCTGGGTGACGCTGGTCATGCCCTCATAGGTCGTATAGTCGGGAATCCCTGGAACAACTGAGTGGCAACGGACGCAGTTCTCGTTGATCTTAGGCGCGATCTCCGTATCCCACTTTTCTCGGGGCGAACCCGCCCTAACCCACTCAACCAAATCGGCTCTGACTTCCTCAGTCGCAAATAGCTTCATCGAGCCCTGCAGCTTTGCCTCGAGCTTACTGCCCTCTCTATTCCCATAATAACTGTAGACAATATCTTTCACCGAAAGTCCGTATTCGCCGTCAGCCATACCGTGAGTTAACAAAATCTGAGCAAACGACATCAATAGACCAAGACCAATCGTAATCAAATACCCCGAAAAAAGGGTTTTGAGTGACAGATCGACTTTGCTAAGAGGCGGTCCCCAGCTACCATTCGGCTTTTGATTCATTTGAATATCCTAAGATAGGTTTGCGAATAGTATAAAACTGTTTAAATCAGCAATCAAACCGCCGACGGCATCGATATGGACCTTGCGATAGAGCCCGTAATCTGATGTAGTGACGATTCTGGAGGTGCTATGACAAGTTTTAGATGGGTCTTATTGGTATTGGTTATACCGCTAATTGCTAACCAATCAATGGCAGCGGAACCGGTCAAACCGGCGGCGAGCAATGAAGAGCTCATCCAGATGCCGAGCCAAGACCTTCTCAACGGACTTTTGGCCGCATTGAAAAAGCAACTTGGCCTTACAGCCGGACAAATCGATGCACTTACTAAAAACACCAACAGCTATCAGCAGAAGCTGGTCGGTACGCCAGAAGAACAGATTGCTGATCGACTCAATGCGCTGATTGTCGAAAGCGGCATTGAAGGTGCAGAAGTGATCAACCGTCATGACCCTCTTTTCTGGCTCTACCGGGCTCGCTTTGGTTTGGATAATCCACCTGCTCCAGCACAAATCCCTGTTTGGTTAACTCGTCGAGGGCAAGGATGGCATGTCTATCTAGCTACCCTAGGCACCTCTGCTAGCTCTGGGCTGAAACGCGGAGACGAGATTGAATTCGTTAAGGGGCTGCCGCTTAATTTTGACGCTCAGGCAAGAAAGACACTGGACGTGAAAGTGAAGTCACTTTCATGGGATAAGCCGCAGAACACGGCATTAGCATTGCAGCAAAAATCTGTTGGTCAAATATTTCTCGACCTAACGCAGTCGCACCGCAAAGTTTTCGTTACTGGTAAAACAAAAACCGGTGTGCTGCCTATGCCAGCCATTGATCTTGACCTCCTTCGTGTTGACGTCGAGCAGGCGTTAAAACAGTATCAAAATACAACTGATCAACTGATCGTTGACCTCCGGGGCCCATACGGCGGTGGCGGCATGACTGGCCTTGAACTATTTATGGACGAAAAGGGTAAACGAGTTCACTACAAAAAACCTCTATACATACTAATTGATCGCTATACTTCGGGTGGACGCGAACTTTTAGCCGGCCTTCTGCAAAGACATGCTGGTGCTGTGCTTGTGGGCGAAGCAACAGCAGGACGAACAGCACCTGTTGAGTTAACAGAGCTGGAACCAGGAAAATTTATCCTTATCACTGAACATAAAACAAAAACGATCGAGACTGCACCAATAAATCCAGACCGACCCGTTGCGGAATCCTTGATGTTCGCAGCAGGCCAGGACAAGATATTAGAAAGCGCTCTAGCAATCATCAGCAAGAAGTAAGCAAAAACTTATTTTTTGCCCTGAAGAGCTTTACGGACACCATCGATTTCGCCGACGTGTGTTGCGGTGGTTTGAATATTGGTCTGAGTGCGCTTTAAATGACCTTCAACTTCGCCAACCAAGGTCTGAATAAGATCGATCTGAGATTTTGTTTCAGTCGCCAGTTTTACCAACGAATTTTTGATAAGCAGCAGTTTGTCTTTCGAACCAATCAACATCTTCGCATCATCGGTCAGCAACTTAACGTCGGAATCAAGATTTTTTTTGATATTTACGAGATTTTTAACCGAATTCGCGATGCCGCCTAAATCAAATGCTACTGCGCTTGTCGCTGTAACGGAAAAAGCTAGCACTAATCCACATATAAATGAGCGGCCATCGAAGCGACTAGTTCGCACTGTGTTTGGTTTGAAAGTCTCAACATTGGTTTTTGTGAAATCCATCGCTACTGTCTCCCTACTAAAAGATTTGAATGAAAATCATTTTAACATGGGAAGGAGACAAAAAATAAGCCCCTAGGACAACTCTAGGAGCATATTTAGTTGTAATAAGAACCAAATTAAGGAGCTGCACCAAGCCAATACCAAAGTTTAACGCGGTCTCGGGCTTCGATTGATAAACGGCCTGCCAGTGGCATCGGCATCTCTGCATCGTTCATTCGAATTACGATCGTTTCTGCTCTCGCGAATGCACCCTCAGCAGTTCCATACAAATCCGATCTAAATGATCCCATTGGACTTGGCAACCTATGGCAAATGATACATTCTTGATTAAAGATAGCTGTGCGCAGGGTGGCAAAAGAAACCACAGCTGTGGCGATTCCGACTGGACCTAAGGACTCATCAAAGTGGACTTCGGTACTATTTTCAAGGAGAGTCGCTTTGAATGTGTAGGTCACACCATCAGTAAAGGCGTAAGAGCCTGGTAGAGTGTACTTTGTAAGATCTGAATTGTTGGTCACAATGTCTTCATAGGCACCATCTCCTTTTTTGACAGCGAGATTTACCGTGTAGTTTTTTATGTTGTCCTTGTTAGCAACGTTATAAGTCAGATCGGCATTAGATAGGAAGCCTTTACTGCCTTCGCGCCAACCTTGCCCAAGAACGATCGAAGGCAACCCGATGCGGAGCGAACCCGGTGACGCCGCAACTGCGGTTTCAACACCATCTTTTAACTCGGCATATAAAAAATAAGTACCAGCAGGAATTCCAGTTACATTCCAATCAACGACGCCACCACCGCTGAGGGTCTGATCGCCAATCAACGTTCCACCAGTCGTAGCATTCGCCGTTGTGGTATAGAAAAGCTTCCAAGTCGCATTTGGCTTATTATTAGCGAGGGCAACTTTTATCTGAAAGGTATTGGTCACAACCGGAATGTTAAGTTTCATTGGTACGAGGAAAGATAAAGCCGAAGGAGCTTTTTTGGTTCCGGCCAAAATCCAGTTAACCAGTTTTACTCGGTCCGCAACCTCTAAAGTCGTATCAAGGTGGATACTTGGATCCATTAACATTGCTTTCATGTCTTCCGCGTTATTTCTAACTGCCTCGTAGGTTGACAACGAAGGCAGAGCGGGAGGATGGCAATTTAAACAATGCGTCGGGATAATCGTACTTACATAAGATGTATAAAATAAACTTTCGTCCGCCGCATAGCTGAGGCCGCCAGATTCTCCAGTACCTTCTGATTCCGGATCATTAGATTCGGTCTCGCCAGCAGCTTCCCCACCTGCTTCCGTTGCACCGGGCTTTGCTCTGTTACTATTAGAATTTTTCCGCGATTGGCTATCGCTATCACACGACATTATAACCATGAGTAAGAATGCAAAGGCAGTTGCGAACGTCGTTCTGTTTGACATGATCTGCCCTTAGGCTTTACCAGCCGAATGATAGCTACCAAGTCTTATCGGGCAATTTATAGGAAAAAATGAGCCTGTAACGATAACTAATCATCACAAAACCTCCTTTAGCCTGAGTAAAACAAGGCATTTTATGTAAAAATTTTTGACAGTCTGTCAGAACAAAGCCACTTTGGGCAATAAACGACCGAAACTCTGCCCGCGTAATATCTAATATTATCAACTACTTAGTAAATACATAAGCTGAGATTATGCTTTGGCAAAGGCTTTGCAATGACAAACATACGGAATTTGTATTGGGGGTGTTGATTATGAATGCTGTATATCTCGTTCTCCTAGCTGTCATTGCAAGTAGTGGATTTGCTGACGTCGCAGAAGCCAAACGTAATAGTCGCTCCGGCTTTAATTTCGGTACTACTGTAAAAGTATTAAACCGAGATGACCGGACAAACGCAGGTATTGGTTCTGACCAAAACACTAAGGTCTCAGGCAGCTCACAAGCTGTGACACCGCATGTCGGATACTCGACTGGTACATTTAATCTAGGCTTAGCTTACAGTTTTGAAAGTGCTGTCTCAGAATCTAGAGAAGCGAGCGCTGATGGCCAGACAATCACTGAAAGAAAATCAGATTTAAATGGTAAAGGTCTTAATTTCTATACCAGGTTTCTTTTTGGCGGTGTGTTCTTTTTTGAAGGTGCGGGCGGTCTCTATTCAGAAAAACTAAAAGTTACTAGTGAACGTAAGCAGTTAAACGGTGACGGTAGCTTTTCAGGTGAAGAAACTACATACCAAGTAAGTGGCGTCGGTTTTGGCTACAACCTCGGTGGCGGCTTAGAGTTGGCAATGGGCAACGATTTCTACTTTTCTTCTGCGTACCAAGTCCGTATTGTAACGCTAAGAGACCACAACGGTGGCTCAGCTTTGGGTAAAAAACGCTCAAATTCTCAGAAAAGAGAAGTCCTATTCGGAATCTCTTACTACGACCGCTAAGTTTAGACTTGTAGAGAGTACGTGTGAATCTTTTTGAGCAAATCGGTTCTGAAACTATAGAGAAAGTAATCACTGAATTTTATATCCGGGCCTTTGATGACATCATCATAGGCCATTTCTTTTTTGGCAAAGATCGGTTGGATATCACAAAAAAACAAATCGATTTTGCCATCGCTATGCTTGGCGGGCCGAGGAATTACAACGGCAAACCTTTAGAAACCGCCCATGAAGCTCTTAGTATCCGCCCACCGCACTTCGGTCGCCGGCAGGTTCTGATGGCTGATGTCCTAAGCGAATGCGGCGTCGAAGAAGATTTAGCGAAAGGCTGGCTAACTATGGAAGAACGCTTGAGACCTCTCATCTTTAAAAAAGCAATCAAACCTGATTGCAATCATTCCAAATGAAAAAAGAACTGTCTGACAAACCACATATTGTATTGCGCTATACTCTACTCGCATGCGGGCACGTATTCTTGGTGATCGGAGTGATCGGTGTTTTTGTGCCCGTGCTACCAACTACTCCGTTTTTACTGCTTGCTGCTTGGTGTTATTCAAAAGGTTCGGAGACTTTTGAATCGTGGTTGATCAATCACAAGTACCTCGGTCCACCGGTAATTGCCTGGCGCTTGCATCGAGTCGTTCGTCCTGGCGCGAAAATTCTTGCTGGCGTTGTTATGACGTCATCGTTACTTTGGGTTTGGTTGAATGAGCCGATTCCAATTGCGGGGAAACTTGCGATGACGATTACTATAGTTCCAGTTTTACTGTATGTGCTTACCAGGAAAAATAATCCGGGTCCACCCGACTGATTACGGATTTCTATTCAACTCGCTGTACGCGATACATCTAAATCTGACTTGGGTAAATCGACGTCTAGAACTTTCTCAGTCTTAAACAACCGATCTAAGAATCGAAAGTAGAGACCGAAGTTATAGTGCACGTGAGAGTGATGGATATTGTGTAAGCTTGCACGATTAATCCAATGCACTATCAATGAGTGGTTAAAGAACCGAGGAAACATTTCGTATCCAATATGACCCAAGGCGTTGACAACCAATACTAGAGTTACGAACAAACCGATCGCTATGGGATGCAAGGGTAATGTAAACAAAAATAGCGGAATAAAGCCAACATGCACTACCGCATCGACCGGATGAAACATGATATCGGCAAAAGGAGTCGGATTTCCCGACTGGTGATGGATGCGGTGAAATTTTCGAAAAATCCAGCTTATGCGGTGCGAAAATATATGTGTTACATAAAAATAAATATCGTGTAAGAAAAGCATCAGAACGATACTGAGACAAAGATAGCCCCAACCTCGATCAGCTACATTTAAATAAATTGATGTCCACCCCTTAAGGGCACAATAATAGATGACCACCGTCATGACCGAAAAAACGACGCAGCTTTTCAGCGACCAGCGAATCTCATTCTCTATCTGCCGCCGGTCTGGCCAGGCTCGTTGAAACTTTTTTGTCGCCGCTCCATCTTTTTGACGAACATAGAACCACCAATACAAAACTGACGACCAAGTTAGGTATTTCCCGAAATTCGTGATCAAGCTGACAAAGCCAATAAGAACAAGCGCCCAAGGCGATAGGGCCAAAGCGATATTCTCGGGCGTATAGAATTGTCTAAGTTCAGAGAGCATTGATTTAATTTTAGCTGAAGTGCGCGAGATTCGCACTCACCAAAACAGAGTGCAAGGAAATTGGTCTTCAAAGTGAAGATTTCGGAGACAATATGTTTACTGCTTTGTCGATCTCTAAGTCGCTATTGAATGCGTGAGGTGATAATCGAACACCCTGACCACGCAAGACAGCGTGAATGCCGTTTGCCCGAAGAGCAGCATATATGTTTCTATTTTCTTTATATGCAGACGATGCTGTCGCTGAAAACGATACGATGCTTCCTGTGTGACCTTCATGCTCAAGGGCCGCATCACTTTTAGTGTGCGGACAAATGACACGGTAACCCTGTTCCGTCAGTGCCTTCCTTAAGCGCAGCGCTAATCTTCTTACTTCGTGACCGATGACAGAAACGCCTGTTTCGAGAATTAGGTCGATCGACGCGCCGAGAGCCATGATTTCAATACTTGCTTTAGCACCAGGTTCAAAACGGCTAGCATCAACCTTTAAAACGCAACGTTCCTGTGTTGGGTCATCACATGATCCAAAACTTTGAGCACCAACATGGATCGGTTGCAACTGACTGAAAAGCTTTTGACTAATGGCTAAGTAGCCAACGCCGACCGGAGATACTAACCATTTATGACTTCCACCGCAGAGCGCGTCGATACCCCAGCCGGTGAAATCCATATCGTAAATCCCGACGCCTTGAATTGCATCAACTACAAGTAGAATATCCTGACGCTGGCAAATACCTCCTAACACTTTTAGATCCAGTAGGGCGCCTGCTTGAAACTGCACCCAGGACACAGCTACGACTTTGGTCTCCGGAGTGATTGCAGCAACAATAGACTCTGTAGTGAAGGAGCCACCAGGTCCTGAGGGAATCTCAACAATGGTAGCGCCGGAACGTGCGCAGGCTTCTCGCCAAGGATATAGGTTTGATCCGTACTCATCAGCTCCGGTGATGACCTGATCTCCATGCTTTAGTCGAAGTCCGAATGCTACTTGTGACACTGCTACTGCTGTGCTGCTAAAAAATGCAATTTGGCTAGGGGCAGTCTTCAATAAAGTCGCTAGGCTAGCACGAGCATTAGCTACCAATAGGTCATATGCTGCGTCTGCGAAATAGCCTTCCTGGTAAAACCGTTCAGCCCAGTCTCGAACAACATCCCGCGCTCTTCGACTAATTGGTGAAAGACCCGCATTATTAAGATGACAGTGTCTAGTGTCAAATTGGGCTTTGAATGCTTCTAGCGCAGACATCAACGACTCCGGTTTTATCGTCTCTGGAATACATAACTGTCAGCAACAATGTATTGGAATTTTCTTTTGTGTTCACGAATGACTAAAGGAATTGCATCTTTTTTTATTAAAACAAAATCTTTAGCCATATATCGGAGCAGCGCTTCCTCGGACCAATGCTCTATTCCATCGCGCTCAATACCACCAAGCCAAACCTCGCGCGGTGTATATTCCGGCAGCCAAGAAAATGGCGTTGTCATCACAAGGATGCCACCTTTGCGAACGACGCCACGAGCGCCGCTCATGCGCTGGAGCACACTCATGGGTGAAGGAACGCGGCATAGCAGATTTGCCATTAAAACAGCATCGAAATCGACGAAGTCAGGTGGTAAAGCGCAGGCATCTGCACGGCGAAAATCGGATTTTTCCCGAGCGATCTGGCTCTCAACGCGAGCTTCACGCCAGCTCGCAAGATCACCTTCTTCTGATTGTTTATAGTTTAAGGTTCCGTTGTTTTTTAATTCAAGAGCTGTCCGGATGAAACTCCCACTTAAATCAACACCCAGCGCAAATGCAGACGACTGTTCAGCCAGAGCAAAAGTCGATCCACCTACGGCACAGCCGATATCAAGAATACGTTCGAGTTTAATATTTTGCATGCGCGCTGCGTCAATGACTAGTTGAGCGCAACGCTGAGGAAACTGCGTTGCATTGGTTGGACCAAATTCATAGGGCATCTGATCTTTTGGCGAACCAAAGTGCAAGACTAAGTAATCTCTTAGTAGCTGATCACTTTCGTAGGGATTAATCGATTTTATTTTTTCTGTTTGACCTGGTTTCGCTCTCAGAAGATCAATCTTAGCACCGTCATAATCGATCGGACTTTTCACCAAACGGATGCCAGCATTCTGGAGAAAATGCGGCCGAAAATGGAACCTGGCGAAAGGCACTGCCTCACCGCCGGTTGATATGAATGACCCGCCAAGAATCATTTGATGCTCGGCATCGAAGCACGGAGTGCTGAAGTCATCATAAAACTTATGCACCTTGAACCCTGGAAGAGCGTTAAAGTGATCTTCACACCATTGCCAGACGTTACCAAACACGTCCTGCACACTATCACTACCATCGCCTGCGACTGAACTCTCGGTGCCATAACGCAGATTATTGTTATAACTCGTGGACTTTGAGCTCTTGCGCATCTGCATTTGCTCAGCTTCGCTCATGAGACGAAAATGAGTGGTCGCACTGGAGCCAAATGACTTATGGCTGAGCCATTTCGCGTAAGCATCTGCTTCGTGAAAGTTAACGATTACAGGCCAATCACTTTCCATATCGATCAGCTCAAAGGTTGTTCGCAAACGGTAATCCTGCAACCCTTGGGGCCCAATAGCTTCCCAAAAAGCAGGTGCTTTGACGTTGCGAAAAGTGCGCCATTTCCATCCGGTTGGAGTCCAAAACTCTTCTTTAAGATAACCCGAATCTGCGACAAAATTTAGATATTCTGCATTAGAAACCAGTTGCGCACGGACATCCACTTTTTGACCGAGTTGGACTTGCCGTGTGCCGTATTCGTTGTCCCAGCCAAAATAGCGCTCCTTGGCATCTTTGCCGATTTGGACTGTGCCGGCTGATAAAGGCAAGAGGTGGCTATTCCATTCACCAGTCTGAGACGGAGCAGCTTTCGGCCAAGCATCCGGCTTTCGCAAGAGCCGTAAGGGTAGTTCTCTTATTAGCACCGCTGAC
>CAMAXT010000040.1 GCA_945862295.1 Pseudobacteriovorax antillogorgiicola | reverse complement strand
TACCGAACAAAACGGACGAATCTCGTTCGTTTTATTTTTTTTTGCAACACTGCTCTGCTAGAATCTAACGTGGTAAAATAAAAGAGCCTCAAGCCAGCCCATTTTAGACATGCGGAGCCACCGTGCCATTTGTTAAGGCCGTTTCAGCCATTGGTGAACTTGTCATCAAGCCAATCAAATCAGTTGGTAGCTATGCGCTGTTTATCAGTACTGCAATAAAGAATTGCTTCTTCCCCCCCGTGAAAGGGTTTCTCCTATTTCGCCAAATGGAATTCGTGGGAAATAAGAGCTTCGGCATTATTGTCATTTCGGCGGTCATGATCGGTGCAGTCTTCGGCTTGATCTTAGGTGACATCTTTCGGACCTTTGGCGCTGAGTCTATGCTAGGTGCGGCAGCTGGCATCTCGTTATCCAAAGAACTTGCACCGGTGTTTGCTGGGTTTCTCGTGACCGCGCGAGCAGGAAGCGCGATGGCAGCCGAAATTGCGACCATGCGCGTCAATGAACAGATCGATGCTATGCGTGTCATGGCGGTTAATCCGCATGGCTACCTTGTTGCACCTAGAATCCTGGCTTCAGTCATCATGCTACCCTTATTAACGTGCATCTTTATTTTGACCGGAGTTTTTACTGCCTTCCTTATTGGCATATCGTTTTTCGACATCGATGTCGGGACATTCTTTGAGAAAATGCGTTGGATGGTCAAAACCAAATACATCTTCCAAGGCATGACTAAGGGCGCAGTGTTTGGCTTTATTTTAGCAGCTATCGGCTGCTACAAAGGTTTTTACGCTGGCGGTGGAGCTAAAGGTGTAGGCAGAGCAACTACGGAGGCAGTTGTAATTTCGCTGGTAGCTATCCTAGTCAGCGATTACTTCATCAGTTACCTGCAATTCGATCAGGTGTTTTAATTGGGATAAAATTAACGGGTCGAAAACTGAATCTTCGCAAAAGCGGGGATTTTTTTATTTGCATCACCAATCACGACTTTGAAGATGCCGAAGTCTCCTGACTTTTCAATCATCTCAACTAGATAGACATCTCGGATCTGGGATTGAGTCGAGATAAATGGTTCTTCAGAATCTAGCACGATCGCTTGACTACCGATTTCTTGGGTTTTGTTCACATACTTTACCAGCAACAGGCCTTCTTTCGAATCTACGACGTAGCCATCAAACCCAAAAGATGTTCTTAAATGACCGTCGAAATCCTTGTCACCCTTCGCTACCGGCACAACGATACTCTTCTCAGAGGGGACATGAATGATCTTGGTATTCGAATCGCTTGATTCAAAGGCATAATCGACTTTTAAAATTTTTGCTGCGTCGAGGGTTGAGGCTGGCTTTATTTCATTCACGAGAAAAAACATATGAGTATTCGCGATTGACGGCTGAACGAGACCAATCATGGCAAAAAAATTATTTTTACCTAGTGATTCTATTTTCGGATAACCGTTATTCGCCGCAGCTCCAACGACAAGAACTTTTGAGCGCATTAGATTCGCAGAGCTAGCCTTCGACCACGTTTCGATATCGACCTGATCTTGAGCAATCAAATGCGATGATGCGAATAACATTGTCAGCAATAAAAAAGTATTTCTTACCATGATATCGCCAGACCTCCACCAGCATAACCTTGCGAGTAATTCAACTGATCCAGCTCCGCATCTTCGCCAATGACCTTCTGAGATTTCTTGAGTTCAACCGCTTCATAGAAAAAGAAAGAAAGTAGTGAAACGGTAACTGAGGAACTACCAACCCAAGGTGAAAGCAATAGATCTACCCCTACTCTAGTACTTGAAATCTCGGCGCCGTCCTTCGCTAAAACGCTTGAGCCATTACTCGCCCAACCTCTCAAGATGTGAAAAGACGATCCGGACTCCAATCCGAGTTCAATATCAAAACTAGGAGCGCTTTTCACCTCAAACTCGGGAGCAACGTAGACTCCTGGCTCAATCTCAATCGGTGTTTTCGAACGGAAATTCCAGATACCTGCTTTTGGCGTCAAATCGATCTTCCTGATAATCGAATCAAAAGACATCGAAAAACTGTAGGCAACAATGGTTCTGTCACCCCCGAAGGTTCCTTCTTGACCATTGATCATACCAGTAACTTCGGGCAAAAAATCATAGTAGAGACGTAAACCACCTAGAATGCCGCTACGAAACTCCATAATCGCTCCAAAATATTTCGATTGATCGATCAAATCGCCTTCCAGGAGCGCTGGACCATATCTAAGACCCAGGTAACCAGAGCCTACTAGACTTCGAACAACTGCGGAAACAGCGCTGCCGCTTTTTCCGACGATACTTTGGTTGGCATCCTCATAAAACGCCTCGACTTCATTCTCAAGAATTTCGCTCAAGGCCTTTTTTGATACTGAACGACCAGCTTTTCGCAGGCCGAAATAGACTTCTGGCACTTGCTTTTTTATGCCTTTGAATCGCCATTGAATGGCATTGTATCTGGCAGTTTCATGCAAATAATTTCTACTGGATTTGATCTTGCCTGTATTGATTCGACCAACGACCTCGGGATAAATAACACCTTCTTCATTAATGCTAGCAGTGAATGCGACCAACAACTCTGGTGGCATGACACCTTTATTAAGCACTATAATCTCATCGTCGGTAACTTTATGTTTTTTAGATTTTCTTTTATCACCGGAATAAGCAGCTTGAAACGGCATCTGATCGAGCAATGCATATGAAATCATGCTAGCGATAGGTTTCGATTCTAACAATTTTAGAAGGCTCTTGTCGTTGCCAACTGAAACTTCTGCCATCTTTAAAAAAGGCTTACCCGCCGTGACCAGCCCGATCGTAAAAAAGATCCGTAGCTCTTCCTGTCTAATTTTCAACCAAAAAATGTCACCCTTCCCAGCATTCTCGCCTGAGGAGCAGTTCACATCTGTAAAAATACCGAGGTCAAAAACCCCAGCACCTTGCGTCAGCTTTTGTCCGACACCGTTACAAATGACCGAAAGCAGCTCGTCAGTGAACGCAGGACTTGAGTTACCATCCGAGAAACCTACCATCAACGTACCAGGTATCAGAGGTTTTAGTTCATCATTAGCAAATGCGTTGCATGCAAGTAGGCTTGCAAGCATCTGCAGTATTGCAATGTAAAAACAATGCTTCATCTAGTGCCCTATACTTAGAACATTTACTTTTTCATCAAAAATCGTGTAACCACCGTTGCGCAACAACTGCATTGCAGCCGGTCTGGTACGAAGCAGGGCAGCATCGATTTTTTGAATACCGTTTTTATCAACCGCATAAACAACATCTTTCGTTGCCAAGTTTTCCTGATTAAATCCACCCAAAAAAGCCTCGGCTTTGCCTTCGAAGTAAAAGGAAACATTGTATTTCTTTGCAAGGGCTATCAAATCGATTTTAGACGGCTTGCCTTCAACTTTTGCAAACAGACTTTGATTTTTAACAAAATAGAGTCCAGTCCCAACAAAAACCTGGGGACTAGATTTATACAAAACAAAATTAAACTTCGGTAATTTTTTTACAACAACTTTAGGTATAGACGCCACCTTAACAGGCGGAGTTGCCACAGGAAGTTGCTCCGTAGCTTGGACCTTTTCTATAGGCTCAATCGGAGATAAGTTGACCGGTTGAGTTTCTGCGACTGGGCTGCTTTCCGGCAGCGATGGCCAAACTTTTTTTGGTGGTTCATTTACTTCGACTATGTCTTCAACAAGTTCCTTTGAGGCAAAGTTCAGACCGTTTAAATTGACCGGCGCTGTCATAATACGGCTGTCAGTTGTGGCAATTTTTGCTGGTGCCACTTTAATTACAGGAAATGACACAGGCAGGTTTTTCTCGACTTCTGTGTTTGCAATCACCTGAAGAGACGGTAATTTTGTAGCAGCAACAACCACGACCTGGTCTTTTTTAACTTCTCTGACGACATTATCTTCGCCGACGATCTGTGCAGATCCAGCAACAACTTTTATCGACGCTTCGACTTGCTCTAATTTTTTTGAAATTTCGATACCAGCCGTTGATTCGATATCATTTAACAAGCTCTTTCCAACTTTAAAACTAAGTTTTTTTTGCCCTTTATTCGAAGCACTCACAACTTCAGCTTTTGCCGAAACATCTCCTTTAAGCAACGTTACGATATCTGAACCAAGGCCCTGTGCATTAACACCAAAACTGATTTGTATTAATGAGTTCTCTCCGATAATGATCGTTTTAGAGTTAAGCAGTTGAACTTCCGCACGAGAATCAGAGCCGGTGCTGATGAAATCGCCATGGTAGACGCTGTCACGTACTTTTAGCAATTCATAGACGGAGAAATTTTCTGGACGCTGAAAGACCTTACCGCTTACCAGTTTCATGGTTGCCACGGATTCGCGGTCAATATTCTGGAGTCTGTTAGTATAGTCGGCGAAAAAAAGCGCCGCTACCAACAGACTTGCCCAGCTAGTGAATAATATAAACCGTCCCATCATGCCGCCCCGGAATCCCTTTTCTGTTTCCAGTCTTCTCTAACTTCTGCAACTACAACCGTAACGTCATCGATCGGCGCAGCAGAACCAATGTAGTCTTTATATGACTGCACAAGTTCGCCGACCATTGCTGTTCCTCTTTGTTCTACGGTACCGAGGACTAATTTATTAAACTTGCCTTTGCCCAGCGGTACCTGCTCTGCATTGAAATTCTCTAAGAATCCATCTGTGTAAAGGAGGATCTTATCGCCAGCCATCAGTTGAATTTCAGATTCTTCGTATGAAACTGTATCGGAGAATCCAAGGGGGTCTCCGCGTGAGGCAATCGAGAACATTCTATTTTTTACAGCTTTTTCCTTGCCTGCGTAGGTATAATGTCTAGATTCGACACCAAATGGCGACACGATAACCGGCATACAGTGTCCACCGTTCGCAAAGGTCATTTGACCTGACTCGGTATCGACAAGTGCCACAGAGCAAGTCATCGAGGTAGTACCTTTTCCAGCAGTCCAAAGAACTTTATTTAATGTTATCAAAACATTTGCTGGTGTCATCAGAGCTTTGTTGTCGGCACCAAGAGCTAGAAACTCATTCAAAGTCATGCAGCCCGAATACGCCATCGCTGTCACAAGAGCAGCACCAGCTCCATGGCCAGTAGCGTCAGCTATAATAATGTACTCATAGCGGCCAAAACTAAATCTACCCCACCAGTCCCCACCGCATTCAGAAGCCGGGATGTTATGGCCGAGGTATGAGAACATGCTTGAGTCTGATTGATCTTTTGGAAAGAATGTACTCTGCACAAGCCGTGCTGTTTCCAACTCTTTCTCTTGTCTAGCAGCTTCAACCTTTGAAGCTAAGAGACCTTTGATTTGAACAGCCATCTGGTTTACAGCTCGCCCCAAATCGGAAACTTCATCTTTACCGCGCACATCGATCTGAACATCGAAGTTACCACCAGAAATCACAGCCGTTGATTCGATTGTACGCTTCAACCTCGAAGTAATACCATTCGCTGCAAAGTAACAAACAAACAGTAGGCAGAGAACGTAGACACCAGTCCATGAAATAGAGTTTGCGATGATGTAATTAATTCGACCGACCGATTTTGTCGCATTCTTAACGACAGCGACAGTCATATTTAGATCAGGAAGTGTCGCTTGGCCAGTCACAAAGATTTGACCATCAGTTGTTTCTGAACGTTTAGTCGCAGACTCTTGGTCAGAGTTTTCTAAAAGATTTCGATAGTAGTCCCAATCAAGTCCTTTGCGAGGACTAATTAACAAATCCCTTTTGCTATTGAGAACGACTCCGAAAGAGTCTTCATTTTGCGCTAGAGATTTTTGAATTCTAGTTTGCCATACTGTAAGAATACCCCAGGTAGCTGTTGTTTCGTCAGCTTGCTTAAAGCGGACACCGATCGTGACCAGAGGCAGACCCGTCTGCTTAGAAATTGGTGCGAAAATGACTTCTTGTTTCTGTTTCTCGGCAGTAGCAATGATCCCATCATTTATTGTAATGATGTCTTTTTTTAGGTCGTTCGGAATCTTATCCTGAAATCTAACATCATTGACGCTGTCGGTAAACGCAGCGATCTTTGTTTTGCTTTGGCCCTTCGAGCTGGCAACTTGAAACATCACAAATTCGGTGTTTGATCCAAGAAATGATTCTGCAAATTTCAGTTGATCTTCACTTGGTAAATTAAAGATGTTATGCATCGCTATACTTGTTGAGCTGAGCCAAAATTCAACGGTGCTGCGAATGGCGTTTGCCGATTCCGTAGCCGCGCGTTGCGTCTCCGCACGAAACTCTGTTTGTAGATGCGCGTAAAACTTCATACCAGTGAATGCAGAAATCCCGAGTACCGAGACCAAGACACTCAATCCGGCAAAAAGCAGTAGCTTAACAGTAATAGAATGTATCCAAAGCTTCTTCACAGTCGCCTCCTCATGCTCTTAAGGAATCGGCGCTAAGCTAGATATACTTAATGTTTACTGTGGGTTAGCAAACAAAATAGGCCCGCTCATAGGGTAATGATTGTGGAAAGTCTCGATTTTATTGTTCTTAAAAAAATAACATTTAGCTATTCATATCAGAAGTAGACATGCATCTGTCCCGAATAGCCACTCAACTTCGTATTTTTTGCCGGCCCAGTCTTTTGTTCGAGTATTTCGTTTCTTGAATCCACAGAAACATTAAATTCGACACCAGGAATGATAAAAGATTTTATTCCTGTTTTTAGTTGATTGGTTTTCCCTGGCATCAGATCGCGCGTCGTATTTGCTGTCGAATATGCGAAGGTAAAATAATTTTCTCGCCAGATCTGTGTGTAAGTATCCAACATCCAAACGCCACCTTGGCGGAAATCCTCCGTGTCAACATCGCGAGCTAAACTGACTGCCTCAATACTTGTAACTACACGCCAAAGCTTCGCCGCGGCATTCACCGAATGCATCTGGACGGCAGCAACTCTATCGAGCCGCTCATCTTTTGTACTCCAATATGAGTAGTTAAAAGAGCCACCAAAAGAGACGAATCTTAAGCCGGTATTGAGCGCGAAACCTTTGGTTCGATCTTTTGGATCGTTAACATTTTTTTGAATAAGATGTAGGTTTAGGTAGGGCACATTCGGCGCTGTTCCGACTGACACGGCGCTGTAAACGATACCATAGTTTTTAGTTGATCCTGTCATTGCGTACGTCGTCATTTCTTGGGAAATCGCGTAATGATCAGGAATGTAGTTGCCAAAGAGTGGACGATAATAACCGCCCATGACAAATACATTGTAAGGAAGATCGTCAACCATCAGATAGAGACTCCTTGTGAGCGACTGCTTCAGTGTATCTTCATATTTCGCATCATCAGCAGGGGAACCCAGCATCCTAGATTCGTAAACTAGGTGAATGTTGCGATACAGCGGTCGCCACCGCAAACTAAAATCAACACTCATTAGAAAGCGTCGCCACTTCGGGTCATCTTTTGTGTCTGGGTTGCCGTCATTAATGGTGTAATTTGTAAATTGCTGGCGAACATCACCACCTGCATCGACTTTCGATTCTTCGAGAAGACGGTATGGATCCCCTTGCGGGATCTGATAAAGAAATTCTTCGCGGTCTACGACCTCAAACTCTAGCCCGTCTCTTTTATAGAGATGCTCTGGCATCGATTGATTGGTGATCTCCACTAAAGGAAATCCTTTTCGACCGGGATTCGCAGGGCGTTTTACCGGTTTTTTGGCGTTCTTCTTGCCTTTTGTGGTGTCTTTAGCTCCGCGACCGTATAGCTGGCGTGTAATCGGCGCAAATGACGACGGGTTTTTCAAAGCATCGCTGCGAAATGTCCGCAACCACCGCTCTTCATTCCATTTACCGTACCCGCTACGTAAACCACCACCGTTTGGATTAACGTGACAACCTTGACAAGAGAGCGTGCAGCGACGGTCTACCGGTTTAAGATTTTTTCTACCCGGTGCATGACAGCCAGAACAATTTTGCGCGTACCTTGTCGAAAGCCAAGGTTCTGCTTGAGCGTCGGAGGAATCTGTTCCCCAAGCACTCAACATAAAGGCACTAAGAACCAACAAGCGTAAATGACTTGCTAGAAAATTGTAGTGCAGCACTTTATGCCCTCCACGCATGAATACATGTGACTCAGTCAATTCCGTAAGGTCTTGTAGTTATTGAAAAGAATAACTGAAGGCGCGCGTTAATCCTAGTTTTATTCAACAAATGCTGCTCTGGGTATATACGTCTGACAAGAGGCGTCGATACGTTGGTTTTTTCATTTTTTTACGGTAACTTATCGGATCATGCCATGCCAAGATAATGTACAAAAAAAGTGCAAGGAAATAGGGATGAACGACATTCATGATTCGTCAGGCGGGGAATATAAGTTTGCTTCCATTGAAGCTAAATGGCAGGCCTATTGGGAGTCGCACAAAACCTTCAAAACCCAAGACGATTTTTCCAAACCTAAGTACTACATTCTAGATATGTTCCCCTATCCTTCTGGCGACGGCTTGCACGTAGGACACCCCGAGGGTTACACGGCAACAGACATCCTCGCTCGTTACAAAAGAATGCTTGGCTTTAATGTCCTTCACCCTATGGGATGGGATGCGTTTGGTTTGCCGGCCGAGCAGCACGCAATAAAAACCGGCGAGCATCCACGTAGCAGAACGCAAAAAAACATCGGCCGTTTCCGCGAACAAATAAAATCACTCGGTCTTTCCTACGACTGGGACCGGGAAGTCGATACGACAGACGCCAAATACTACAACTGGACCCAATGGATTTTTAAAAGACTGTATGAAAAAGGCCTTGCATACCAGTCTTATGAACCAGTGAACTGGTGTCCAGAACTTGGCACAGTCTTAGCGAATGAAGAAGTTATTGACGGCAAATCTGAGGTCGGTGGTTTTCCTGTTATTAAAAAGCCAATGCGCCAGTGGGTTTTGAAAATCACCGCCTACGCCGAGCGCCTTCTCGTAGATCTTGAGGGACTTGCATGGCCAGAAGGCATCAAGGAGATGCAGCGCAATTGGATTGGGAAATCAATCGGCGCAAGTGTCACATTCAAAATTGATAACTCGGCAGAGACTTTTGAAGTATTCACAACGAGACCAGACACGCTTTTTGGAGCTACTTTTTGTGTTCTTTCACCTGAGCACATTGCGGTAAATAAAATCACTACTGCTGCGCAAAAAAAATCTGTTGAAGACTACATCAATCAAGCAGGCGCAAAATCTGATCTTGAGCGGACGTCTTTATCAAAAGACAAGTCCGGAGTGTTTACTGGTGCGTACGCCATCAATCCGGTCAACAAAGAAAAAGTCCCCATTTGGATTGCGGACTACGTTTTGATTTCCTACGGCACCGGTGCGATTATGGCAGTTCCAGGTCACGACGAGAGAGACCACGAATTTGCCAAGAAGTTCAAGCTGCCGATCAAACGCGTACTATCTGGCGGAAAAGAAGCTGACATCACTGTCGCTGCTCATGCTGGAGACGGCAAACTAGTTAACTCCGGATTCCTCGATGGGATGGAGAAACAAAAAGCCATCGATTCGATGTGTGCTTGGCTTGAAAAAAATAACTGCGGCAAAAAATCCATCACTTACAAACTGAGAGACTGGTTATTCTCAAGACAAAGGTATTGGGGTGAGCCATTTCCATTAGCACACGATAAGGATGGAAATGTCGTCCTCATCGACGATCATGAGCTTCCAGTCATGCTTCCTGAGATGGAAGATTTTAAGCCAACCGGAAACGGAGAGCCCCCTCTAGCGAAAGCCGATGACTGGTTGAAGATTGAAAGAAACGGCAAAAAACTGACTCGCGAAACCAACACCATGCCGCAATGGGCTGGATCTTGTTGGTACTATCTGCGCTACATCGATCCACGCAATAACGAAGCTGCCTGGTCGAAGGAGAAAGAAAAATACTGGATGCCAGTCGATCTATATGTCGGCGGTATTGAGCACGCGGTCTTACATCTTCTATACGCCCGCTTCTGGCACAAAGTTCTCTTTGATCTTGGTGAAGTCTCAACAAAAGAACCGTTTCAACGGTTGGTCAACCAGGGCATGATTCTCGGTGAAAACGGCGAAAAGATGTCGAAAAGCCGAGGCAACGTCGTCAATCCAGATGACATCATCAAAGACTGGGGGTCAGACTCTCTGCGCCTTTACGAAATGTTTATGGGTCCTTTAGAAGCGGTAAAACCATGGCAAACAACAAACATCACCGGCGTCCACCGTTTTCTCAAAAGATTCCAAAAACTGATCTGCGATGAGCACGGAAATTTGCAGGACCGCATTGGTTCAACACCGTCTTCGGACACGTTCAAAAAATTTCTACATAAATCCATTAAGAAAGTAACCGAAGACACCGAGAACTTGCAGTTCAATACTGCAATCTCTGCGATGATGGAGCTTGTCAACACGGCCTACAAAGAGCCGGCCATTAGCAATGCGGACGCCGAAGCAATGACTCTAATGTTAGCACCGTACGCACCACACTTAGCAGAAGAAGTCTGGGAGAAACTCGGTCACAAAAGCACTCTCGCTTACGTTTCTTGGCCAAAGTTTGATAGCTCACTTGTCACAGAAGACACCGTCACACTTTCGATTCAGGTTAATGGCAAACTGCGCGGCACACTGGTTGTAGATAAATCAGCTGCTAAGACCGATATCATCGCCCTTGCAAAAAAGTGCGAAGGTGTTGAAAAACATCTAGAAGACAAAGAAATCGTTAAAGAGATCTTTGTACCAGGAAAAATCGTCAGCTTTGTTGTTAAATGAAAGGATGCAAGGTCCATGCTGTATTTGTCTCTTAAATGGCTTCACTTTATTGGACTCATCAGCTGGATGTGCGGCATCTTATATCTGTACCGGCTCCTGGTTTATCAAGCCGAAAAGGGCGGGAACCCCGATATATCGGCACTTCTGACGCTCATGGCCCGAAGGCTATATAAGTACATTACAACTCCCGCAATGATCGTAACCTACTGCGCCGGTGTCGGCATGCTGACATTAAACCCTGGCATATTTCGCGATGCCAAATGGTTTCATGTTAAGTTTTTGATGTTAATCGGCATGTCTGGATTAACTGTCTACGCCGGTTCCCTCGTGACGAGATTTGAAGCGCGCACTGGCAAACTACCGACTTCCAAAATGCTTAGAGTTATGAATGAATTGCCAACAATTCTGTTACTAATAATTGTCGCGTTAGCTGTATTCCGTCCGTTCTAAAGCCCAAATACCTTATTTTTTGGCAGCCCGAAGAAAAAAGAGCTTTTAAGCAAAAAGGACGCTTTGTTAAGGGCGATGCGTCTTCGACCAACGCAACTAAAAAATCCGGTTAGCCTGGCAAAAACTTCCCACCAATCCTCTTAAACATACGAATTTGCTATACTTATCAGATACTAAGACATCGTTTCGCCTCGCTCTCCTCGGTGGAAATACCACCACAATCAGGATCGCAATTTGAAACTATTCATTCGACGGCTGCAAATCTATTTCTATAAACCCCAGCGCTTGTTGGTTGCGTCTGCCGTCGCTCTTTTAACTTTTTTCGCCCTAACGTTCGGCTGGATTCAAACAACGAAATTCGCCAAAAGAAAAATCTATCAAGCTATCACTACCGCCTCTAAAAAACTCAATATGCCCATTGATGTCAAAAATATACGGGTCACTCCAGCCGGTGCTTTACTCGAAAATATCGTCGTTGGCACTGAAGCCAATGTTGTGATCTCGCAAATGAATGCCGAAGTCAGCATCAATCCATTTAGCGAAACCTTTGGCAAATTGGAAAATCTAACCGTCCACAATATTCGCATCAAAGCACCATCTGAAAACGCGGCGCAAGCACTGAAAGGGTTGCAAAAGGACTCCAAAGAACCAAAAGAATCGCAAGCCGAGCAGGTAAATAATCTCGTCAATCGCTTCTTTTCGTCTCTGCCAACAAATTCCCTTACGTTCAAAAGTGCCGGCGTATCTCTGATTGACGAATCTGGCAAAACGATATTTGCCAGCAAAGGCATCAAGCTACACATTAATAAGTTGACTAAGAAAGTCTTGTTTCGAGCCGAATCTTTCAAAACTATCGGCATATCTGAGAAAAACTTGCAGGGAAGGTTTCAGTATTCGACCAGGAAAGGTCAATTTCAATTCTTTGCCAAACGAAAAAGTAAGCCAGCAGGCGGCAAGGATCTTTGGTCACTTAGTGGTACGGCGAATCATGATTTGGACAGCCTCACACTCAAAACGAATGCAAAATACATCCCGTCATTCCTCTCAGACCGATTGAAAAAAATAACGGGTCAAACAAAAGGAATGAACCTTACTGCTAACATCCAGCTCGACAAAACTCCGAAAGGAGAACTTGTCTTTGGCGCAGCGATCAAAAGTGACGGCCTAGTTATCAATAATCCAACCATCAGTACTGATGCAGTTGGGCATATCCGCTATCTTGCCGATGCCAAGGGCGTCATATCTGGTGACCTGCGTTCTATTAAAGTCTCGACTTTCAACCTGCAAATCCCTCAGAGAAACACCGGCAAATATACCAAAAACTCTCCTGAAATTAAGGGCAACTTAAACGCGACATTGACCAGCCTGGACCCCATAGAGTTTAAAGTCGACGGCCAGGTGTCAATGGACTCCACTCCTTGCCAAGCAATCATTGACGCGTCGCCGAAGGGGTTAACACCAAATCTCGACGAATTCGTTCTTTCTGGATCGATGGCAGCAGGTCTAAGATTTAGATTAGACACACTCAAACCAGATGATCTCTATTTTGATGTCTTTGATACCGCTTACGACTGCCTAGTAATAAAAGCGCCCTACTCCTTTACAAAGGAACATTTAAATGGAGCATTTACGCTCCAGCGCTATGTTAAAGGCTTACCTGATCCAATCGACGTCAGCGTCAATCCATTTTCGTCTGACTATACACCCATCGAATCAATTGCTAAGACTGTTAATCTAGCTCTCGTGACATCAGAAGATAATGCATTCTTTATGCACAAGGGAATTGACCTCTTTGCACTTGAGAATGCTATTCACCGCAACTTCAAAGAAAAAAGAATTGCCGTCGGTGGATCAACTATCACCATGCAAACGGTCAAGAATCTGTACCTAGGTAACGAGCGGACGATTTCAAGAAAAATTCAAGAATTCTTCCTCGCCTGGCACCTTGAGAAAATTTTGGACAAGAACAGAATTCTCGAAATTTACATGAATATCGTTGAATTTGGACCGGGCGTCTACGGCATCACCAACGCGTCCCAGCACTTTTTCGCCAAGCACCCATTTGACTTAAATCTCGTCGAGTCAGCTTATCTTGCTTCTGTTCTCCCCAGTCCGAAGGGACGCTATCACAATTTCTGCAACGGCAGACTTAGTACTGGATTCAAAGATCTCATGTACGGCCTACTGAAGAGAATGCTGCACTTGAACCGTATTCCATATGAACGCTACGCCAGTGCTATGGGTATTCAACTTGAATTTAATAACAGATCACGTCAGACCACTGAGGGATGTCAAAGCTCCGAAGCCGACGATTTATAGTTTTTTGTTGCAACTGCCACAGATTGTTTGGGACCAATGATGCGAAATTTCTTGCGAAAGTATTGGTTTAAGCTAGGCGTTTTCTTAGCAATCGCTGTTCCTGCCGTTGTCACTCAAACTGAAAAGCCAATTGTTGGCTTTTCCGGATGGGAAATTGTTGCAGATAAAATCTATTCGACCCTACTTTCAAACCAAATCCCAGCTTCCAAGCAACCGTCCTCAGTCGTCATAGTCGAAGTCGAACAAAGAACTATCGCCCGTTACGGCTGGCCAATCGGCCGCGAGCAGTATGCGCAGTTTTTCGAAAAGACCAAGGCAATGGGTCATCCCTATGTTCTCTCTTTGATTTCATTTCAAGCCCTGCATAAATCGGGCGCTTTCAGTGATGATAAATTTAAACAGTTGGATGCGGCCCTGGCCGAAGATATTAAGAAGTATGGACGCGTCATCGGGACCAACCTCTTCGAACAAAAAGACCAAGAGCTAACTAACTGGCAGGAAGATGAGTTGATGCCGAGAGTCGCTCTTTCGAAAGCGCAGGTTCCACCGGAAGAGCTTCCGTACCTGCCGATGTATTTCAACGAAGACGATATGTTTTTAGATAACCAAGTCGCATTTGGTTTTGGATCCCGTCGTGGCAACGCATCGGTTTCCTATTGCAGCCAAATGTATATCACTGACGGTGAGTTTGCTGGGACCTTCGTCATTCCGTCCTCATTTGTATGGGCAACTGCGTACGCATCTGGTAGGTCTTTTACCACAACGACCGGCGCGGCATGGCCTAGGCTCAACGAAGAAGCTCCTGTCTCGACAGAAAATCCCATTCGAGTTGGCTTTCGCCACTGTGTGTCTTCTCCGCAAATGTTTACCAGTGATTTTTTTAGTGACCGGCACCTAGAAACTATCTCTATGGTCGACATTATTGACGGGGTTTATCAAGGAAATTTGGCTGGAAAATTGCTGATTTTAGCATCTGAAAGTTCGTCAGGCTTTCCTGGACCAGGTCGACCTGTCCCAGGCGGCGAGTCTGAGGCACAGGACAACAAAGTCAAAGAATACCAATTTGCTGCGCGCCTTATCGACGACATGCTTACGGGAGAATCTATCAGGCGCGAAAGCTTAGTGACTATTCCTGAATTCAGCATTGCGCCGATCATCGCCGCATCTATTTTAATTTTTGTTTCATTCTTTACCCTCACTCGCTTACTAACTATTTTGTCCGCATCAATGTTTGTGGGCAGTTTGGTATGGAGTGGCTATTTTCTATATGAAGGAGTGTTTGCTGTTCCAGTTCAGCTGATTGTCTACACGTTAACAGTGACTATTTTTCTTGTCGCCCTTGATATCTACCTAAGGTTCTACGGGTTCTCACGAGAGATTCGCTTCTCATCCAGCCTGAGACGCGAGCTTGCCCAATGCAATACAATCTTTGAAATTGAAAAGATCACCCAAACTATCTGCAGTCGAGAATTCACCGTATGTGCTCTAAAACTCGAAAACTTCGACAGAGGCCTCTACGTTGCAGCTGCAAACCCGCAGAGCGCAATGGAGTACATCAATACGACGTTGAGAGCAGATGACTCGCCACCCGAAAAAGAAAGTACGCAGATTAAAAAGTTGCCTGCAATAAAAAACCTAAAAAACATCATCAAGCAAGAAAAAGATTACGAAGTTAATTTAAATATCACTTCAAAAGAGATCTTTTTAGGATCGGTCGTTGTCAAAGTCATCTACTTGCCCCATGAACAACAATTTATTAGAAAGTTGCTAGAAGCCCTCCGCCTTGAGCTCGGACAGCAATGGAACCGCATCAAACTTTTAGTCGACCAGAAAATTCTCGACTACAAAGTCCTTATGGAACAAACGCGAAGCGACATATTAGCTCGATTCCTTACCCAATCGATTGTTAATAAGTTTTCGAACAAGATGACGATGCAGGAGAATCTCTCCCTCGTTTTAACCCCTCGCCCAACCAAAGCTGCACTGATGCAAGCTGATATTCGTGGTTACTCCCGCATCTCGGCGACCCTCGAACCACGAGAGATGGTGCAAATGTTGCAAAATTATTACAAAAATGTCGTCGACATCGCTCAGATCGTGGCCCAGGTAAAACTGATTGGAGACTGCATTTTCTTGTTCATAGAAGAATCTTCAGCTGGACCAGACCTATCTCCGGTTGATATGTGCGCAGAAATAGCGTCATTATTAGTTAACGAAACCAATCTACAAAATAAAATCCGCGGCGAACGCAACGAAGAGCCGATGTTTTTTGGTATCGCTATACACTATGGTGATGTAGTTGTTGGCAACCTTTCCTCTGACAGCTGTATCGACTACACAGTCATCGGTCCAAACGTGAATATGGTTGCAAGGCTCGAGGAAATGACAAAGCTGCAACCAATCGCTGAAAACATTGGCAAGAACGGCACGATATTAAGTGAGGCAGCATTCGCTGCCCTTAAAAAACACTCGTTGCCACAGGCAACCAAGATCAACCTGCCAAGCCTAAATGTAGCTGTCCGCTCGTTTGCATCTGTGGTGGACGTCTACGGCGTTACTTCAGAACAAATTCTAAAGGTGAAACCCTCATTATTCGGTAAAATCAGTTGAATCCGGAATAAGTTGCTGTTGCGATGCAATCAGCATCCGTTCTTTTCACCGTGAACTCGATATAAACCACACTGTAATCCACGAATCCTTCCGCACGCACTTCATATTTGCCGGCACCGCTGACAATAGACTTTTCGTAGAGGAAGTCGTTGTTGTACCCAAAAAGGGAGGCAAAGGTTTGATTATGGAAAAATCCGGTTCTGTTTGAATTTTTAAAATTGGAGACTAACGTCCGACGTGTAGGACCTGTTAGTTGAAACATTCCGAAGTAGTCTGTTTCAGAAAAAATTTCATCACAATCAGAACTTGTTGTGACGATACTAGAGAACTCACCTGCAAAATCAGCTCGATCGTTCGCTAATACTTCTGCTGGCAACGTACTAAACAATGCACCGGAGACTAATATTAGAAGAGACACCTTATTGCTCATGCTTAAATTTTTCATCCCACCATCCTTTTCATAGTTGAAAGTGTTTTAACTCGGTCATCATATTTATCGGCAGGTATTTTCCTGCATCATCCTTCTCAATGCCTGAGGCTGCAAATTTAGGATCGTGGGTATAAAAAAGTAAAAAGTCTTTTCCGACAAAATCATTGTAGAGACAATTTTTTTCGTCAATCACAAGCTCGGGGTACCTATCGTATCCCATCGTAACAGGAAGGTGGACCCAGGAGGTACCTGGAATGAGATCACCCGCGAATATTGCAGATGTGTTCGCGCCTTTAACAACTGTATGCATTTGCCCGGGTGTATGGCCGTCGGTAAAACGAAAGGACACTGAGCCACCGAAGTAGCCATCAAGGGCTGCGGGATTTATGATTTTGAGTCGTCCGCTTTGTTTTAGCTTTTCGGTCATCCCAGGAATAAATGATGCACGGTCACGGGGATGGGGATTGCAGGCTCGCTCCCAAGCAACAGCTCCCACATAATAATCTGCATTCGGAAAAAGCAGTGCAGTATTGCCTTGGGAGATTTCTGCAAAAGTCGGGAGTAGACCGCCTGCGTGATCAAAATGAAGATGGGACAATATCACGGCGTCAATCTCGGTATGATCGATGCCAAGACCCAAAAGGCTCTCCAAAAGAACGTGACTCGATTCGGAGACTCCAAACCTGTCCGCCATCTTCGGATCGAAGAACGCACCGATTCCGGTCTCACAAAGGACCTTTTTGCCGCCGACCTCAATCAACATCGCCCGGCACATTAATTTGATTCGGCCAGCCGGATCTGGGGCCAACCATTTCGTCCAAACGGAGCGAGGCACGTTGCCAAACATAGATCCTCCGTCCAGCCATTGGCTGTTTCCGCACACAGAACTGATGCTGACCGCTGTCATTTCCGGGCCTCGTTTTTGTACAGCTGAACGTTACGATCATGATCTGAACTTTGAAGAATAGGAGCCTCTGATTTATTTTGCAATCGGCATAATTTCCCAAAAACGCCTTATAACTCTCACTGATTATTCTTTAGGCGAAATGGCAAAAACTCCTAGTTTAGGCAGTTAGGACCTGCTCGAAGGTGAGTTATCAACAAATGTTGTGGATAAGTGCTTTTCAACTGTGTGATTGGTAGGATAGCCATTTCAGGCATGTGCACAAATTTTGTTCTTTTGGGAAAATTCACAAAAATTTCACATGGCTACTGTATGTTTTTCAATGCAAACAAAAATTTAATAGACCTAGAATGATTTGACGCAAAACATTAGACTCGGCGCTCAAAATAATCGGCAATAAATTGATCAACAGCGGTAGTCGACATGAACACAATCAGCAAACTGATTTTTATTTTCACATGCTTTATCCCATTCGGTGAATACTGTTATGCATGGGGTGAAAGAGGACATCATTTAATTACTCGTGTTGCTGCGCGAATACTTACCTTAAGTGACACCAAAGATAATCCAATCGGTGAATCATTTCTCGCAAAAGAGCACATGCTTGGGCACCTAGCAAATGTTCCCGACATTGTCTGGCGCAGCATGGGCGATGCAGTCGAAGCACAAAACGGACCGACTCACTATCTCGATATTGAATATATTACAACCGATCCATCTACTGCAGTGCTTCCACGCACGAAAGCAGAGATGGAAGCTGGGATGAAAAAACTCTGTACTGCTAAGCCAAAAGGCTATAAATGCCCCGACGAAAAAGGTGCAGAGCCGAAAGCAGACATGGCCGGCACCGCTCCTTTTCGCATCCTACAAATCACGACCTTGATTCAAGAATCATTTCAGAAAGCAGCGGAAGAACAAAAAAAATCTGCACCAGCCGAAAGCCAGATCAAGAAGCACTTGGATGATGCATTTTTTTACGCAGGTATTCTCAGTCATTTCGTCGGTGATCTAGCTAACCCTTATCACACGTCTCGCGATTACAATGGCTTTGACATCAACCAAGGTGGCGTACATGCGTACTTTGAATCTGATACCGTCAATTCCTTCGATCTTGGCTTTGATATGGAAGTTTATACAAAGGCAATTGAGTTAAAAGATCTCGCTGTTCTCATAAAATTTTCTGAACAGAAACAGAAACTGACGACGGACTACCTAGACATTGCCTATGCTCAAACAAAAGAATCATTTAGCATGTTAAAGAGCGTGCAAGAGCTCGATCTAAAACACGCTGTGACGAAACTCGGCAATAATGACAAAGGCCTTAAAATCAAAGCTGAACGCAAGCCTGCGGATCAAGTCACAGCTTATTTTCGTCCTGTCATTCGCGACCGTTTAGCTCAAGGTGCTGCGACCCTTGCTTATCTTTGGCGACAAGCTTGGGAGAACGGCGGAAAACCAAATCTAATGGCGTACCGCAGTTACGACTACAGAACGACCCCTGATTTCATTCAGCCGAATTTCTAACAGATAATAATTTTTTTTTGCGAAAGCTGAGTGCTACCCATCCCCGCACCTCTTGGTCAGAAACCAACAGCAAACCAGCTGATGCCAACTCTTTAGCAAAGATTTGACCATCGGATGCGGTGAAGCCCGAGAACATAATCTGGGCGTCGGAAGATGTTGCCGCCAAAATCTCGGCGAGCAGTGGCCGGATACCTGCGATGGGAATATTAACTAACACCAAATCAAAAGGTCCATTTGAGACTGGAACAGACGTCGTAAGCAACGTTTCAGCCTTGATCCCGTTGAGGTCAAAATTTCTCTTCGCTTCATCTAAGATATCCTGACTGAGATCGGTTCCTAGTAAGGATTTGGCTCCGAGCTGTGCGGCTGCTATCAGCAGCACGCCGTTGCCTGTTCCTAGATCTAGGATACGTTTCGTCACATCTATACGTGCGCTTTCAAGGCATCTCAACATTGCCAAGGTCGACACATGCTGGCCATTGCCAAAAGCAGCGCCAGGATGCACCAAAATAATTTTTTTCTCTTTGTACTGTTCGGGATGAGGAACACCAACCGGTGCAATCACAAAATGCTCGGTCTCAAAGACGGCACCTTCTGACCAAGCGCTGCCTAACTCTGATTCCTCAAGTTTTCGTACCAAAGGCACAAGTAAGCTTTTGAAATGGACTTCTATCAGCATAACAGTGTGCTTCAGCGCTTGCTCAGATTGAACATAAATCACAACCGGTAAATTGTCGTCACCCGCAAAAATCGCAGCCTCTGCCTCTTCAGGTGACTCTCCCGAAAGGGTACCGTCGTAGTAACTATCCACGACATTATCGATCTCGTTTTCTGCAAGAAGTGTCAGCAGCCGGCGTTTGATGATTGTTGACTCAGGCACATTATTAAAACATAACTTAATTTCAACCCATGAACTCAATGGCGAACCCAACAAAGGAAAAAGTCACAACGCAAAACCAAGCCCGAGTTTGAGAAACGTCAGAGTTGGCAAATAATTTAAGTAATCTAAAATCTTGTTCGTGTTTTTCCTGGATTCTGAATTGGAAATCCGGTCCACAATGGCTGCTTTTTTCCTGGCTGGTCCAAAGGGAATGCTAATCTCAAACCAATCAGCGCTGAGAATAAAGCCTTTGTTAAATTGCCATCTGCTGCCAAGGCTGAAATCAAAAACATAACGCGAGAGTTCTATGAGTTTTCCTGTTTCAGCGTAATAGCCAGGAATGTTATCAGTGATTTGATTACCAAGTTCAAAACTAAACGTTCGCTCTCCGAGCCCTAGTCCTAAATTAAAAGAACTCGACCAATATTTTCGGTATCTGGCGACGATGACCCGTTCACCAACAGATATTAGGTTGATGCCATACTTATTTAAGCCGTAGTCACCACTAAAATAATCTAGCTCCCAGGACGTGCTTGGCGACTGCAGCCAAGTCAGTTGCGCACCTTTCTTTCCTGGAATAACAAAACTATATATCCCGTAATTTCCAACCAAACTGACCGTCTTATCGGCGCGTCTTCCAACCTGGGTCGGCACATTAGGCGACAGGACTGGAACGTCAGAGGTCGTTATATCGGGTTCAGGCATGGACTCTGGCTCAGTGATTGGTGATTCCGTAGACTGCACTTCCGAAGGAAGAGTTTCATCAACCTGAGCAAACACGGATGCACTAATAAGGGAACAAGCGGAGATGATCGCCCATACACTCAGTGAGTTACATAGCTGAGAGAATTTCGGCTTTCTTTTTGTCATACTCGTCCTGGGTAATTAATTTGTTATCAAAAAGTTCTTTCAGACTCTTTAATTTGGTCATGGGATCAGACCCCGCTGCAGCAGCCGGTTGATGTCCGAGAGGCATGTTCATATTCTGAGCCATCATTTGGCCAATATTCATGCCTGCACCCATGCCAACACCAAGTCCTGCGACGCCACCCTCATTGCGAGCGGCTTCTCTTAAGGCTTCGAGTTGTTGCATCTGAGCATAGTTGAGTCCAACAGCACTTGCAGCGTGTGACTCAGCTTTGGCATCAGCGATGCGGTTGATGCGTTTCATAGTATCATCATCGAAGTTTGTCCCTTCGATGCGAAAATCAGTTAAACTAAATCCAAGTTTGCCGAGAGTTTCGTTTAATTTAACTGTGACGCCTTCCGAAATTTCATTTAGATTGGCATCAATGTCTTCATAGCCGTATTTGCTTTCGGCAAAGAAGTCGCGCAAAGGCTGCGTTATCCGACCAACAAAGGTCTGGCGCGCAGAATCGACGTGATATTCCGGCAAACTTCCTAGGACGTTTGCAAAAAACCCCGCAGGATCAGCGATTCGAAACGAAAAATTTCCATAGGCTTTCAGGCCAACCGGAAAATTATATTTCGGATCGTTATACTTGATCATCGCAGCTGTTCCCCACTTTTGATCAACTATTTCTGTTGTACGGTAATAGTAGATGCCGACTTTGTGTTCGGATTTAAAAGCCTGCATAAACTTTTTCAACGTCGTCAAAAAAGGAATGTTCGCCGTTTTCAAATCATAGAGCCCTTCGGTCTCATGATGAGCGACGACTTTTCCTTCGTAGACAAATATGCAACCTTGTCCGGGACCAACAATTAGTTTCGACGCATTTTTAATCTCGTCCCCGTTGTCCGTCCATTTTAGAAAGAGGCAACTTGGATCTGCATTCTCCCATTGAATGACGGAGCGTAGCTGCTTCTTAATTCCATCCCATAGACCCATTTTATTCTCCACTCTGTATCAATTTAGTAGGTACCATCTTATTAGCTTCACTACTGCAGAACAAGTTGTAGTGGGCTCTTTCACTGTAAAAACGGCCGAGTTAGGTTTTGGTGACCTTTATCGGTGATAAAAATATCATCTTCGATACGAACGCCACCCAAACGAACAAGCTGATCAATCAACGTCCAGTTGAAATAGGAACTCGTCGCGCCAGTTCGATGAACATCAAGAAGCATCGGGATAAAATACACGCCCGGCTCGACCGTTATGACATTGCCACTTTCGAGATCGCGGTGAGATCGTAAAAACTTATAGCGAGGATCCTGCTCTAAATGTTTTGTTGGTGCTGGATCTCCGTCGGCATTACGCTGCTTGCCAGCAACATCATGCACGAATATGCCTAGCATATGACCGATCCCGTGCGGGAAAAACGTATTGGTAAGGCCCTTTGCTAATAAGTCTGATTCGGAAATCCCTTTGAAGACTCCAACCTTCACTAACAACGCAGCGATTTTTTCGTGCGCCATGCCATGCAGATCAACCATACTCTTACCAGGTGCCGCAAGAGCGCAGATGTCTTGTTGAAGCTGGTCTACTCCATCAACAATGTCTTTGAATTCTTTAAGTGTGTCTTTTTGGTAATGGGTTCTAGTGATATCGCAACCGTAACGGTTCGTTTGCGCGCCAGCATCGATTAAAAGGACCTTGCCATGTCTTGGTGCCTTTCGCTGCTTTGTGTAGTGCAAAATCGCCGCTTTTTCGTCCAAACACACAATGGAACTGTAGGGCAGCTCTCTTTCAAGATCTCCGGTTGCATTTAAATAGTCGAGATAGATGTCGCGTTCGGACCCACCAGATTCAAATGTTTTTTTAGCTGCACTGTGGCCCCTGGCCGATTTCTTGGTTGCATCTTGCAGGCAGGCTATTTCGTAAGGAGTTTTAAAACTTCTCGCCCAGTTTAACTGTGCCCAAAACTTGTTTGCTGGTTGAATTTCAAGACCAAGGTCTTTGGCTTGAGCAGAGCGCGATCCGTGATAGACAAGTTTAGTGAATGCCTTAACACCGGCCCAAGCATCCTGCTCGCTACCGACAATTTTTATCTCAAATTCTTCCTGCCAAAATTCCGGGCCAAGTTCAGGGCTGTCGTGCCAGTAGTCTTGGGGCGAAACGAACAATAGAATTGGTTTCCTGCCTGGCAAAAAAACCAAAAGACTCCAAGGTGCGTCGATCGGGCACCAATGGGAGAAATGATGGTTCGGTCGGTAAGTCCAAGACTGATCATCTTCGTAGTAGTAATCAGCTTTTCCACCATCGAGCACTAGACCGTTAAATCCGTGCTCAATGAGAATTTTTTCCGTTGTTTTTTTTCTGGTACCGATGTGATCTGAAAACAGACTTTGCCAATTCATACCCATTCCTTCCCTTAATCGAATCAGGCTCTTATATATCACTAAAAAAGGAAACGAGCGGCTAATTTCCAAGTTCAGTTTATAAATTAACCAATGGTAAAGATTAACAAAACTCATCTTTTCCACCATAGCACACTAATGTTCGCGGCAATTTTTGCCGATTAGACAGGGTAAAACCTGCCTGGTCAGGCTCTAGGAATTCAGTCGCTTAAGGGACATCCAAGATGGGAAACTGGTTTAAATACTCGCCAAGATTATCTCGGTCATTGGCGCAAACCACATGGGTTCTGATTACAACCGCACTGACTGCGGTGCCAACAGCTCATGCGTTGACGCTAGGAAAAGTTCCTGCGGGTTTCAAACCGCTTGAACAAGCAAGAAAAGAAGTCAACTCCCATCCATTCGGACTAGAGAATCTTTTAACAAACAAAAGTGGCATGCTGTTCAAATACGGCCAAATAAGTTTCGATGAAGCAATCACTGGCCATCTGCGCAATTCAATCAAAAATCCACTCGTTCAAATTAGAAGCACTAGCACGACTTCAGGATTCAACCTGCAAAATGGTGGAAAGAGTTCTGACTTTCGTTTTTTCGTCAATGGCGCACCATTCTGCGAGTATCATGTCCGTGCTCACGAACTAAGTGATAGATCTGTATTGATGCTAGGCAGCGTTCCAGATATCGATACTTACGAAACTGCACCCACTGAATGGCCTGATTTCAACCTTACTTGGGACCAAGTCGTAAAATCAATTTCTGAGGAATCTGGTCAATCTTCCGTTATTTTGAAACACCGAAGTAAATGC
>CAMAXT010000039.1 GCA_945862295.1 Pseudobacteriovorax antillogorgiicola | reverse complement strand
CAAGTAAGGTTGATTGCAAAGTTATTGATCGTTCCAATTTGTGCAGGTTGATTGCTTCGTTGATCAAGTCTTTAACGGCTGTTTTGTTTTCCATGCTGCGAACTCCCGTGCTTTAGTTATGGCAGAAAGACCATAACACGGCTTTTTTTTGCATAAATTTCTGGAGTTGTAGATATAAACAGGATTCAAGTATAGAGGCGTAGATCTCTATTCCAGCGTGTCTGATTTATTGAGAACAAATTTTTTCGGTGCAGATCAGGGTTCTCCGTTTGTGATGCGATGCTGCGACGCAAAAAAGGTGTCAAGATCTTTTGAAAAAAAATTTCTGTTTGATCCTGCGCTGGGGCAGCTGAAAAACTATTTAAAAGACGGTCAAAGGGCCGCAGATCTAAGTCTACGAGTTAACCGAATGACATTGGCCTTTCGGCCCCCTGTTGGATAGATTTCTTAATGCCTTCATTCTTTTGCTTTGAGGTCTTTACAGGTTGCACTACTTAGAGTTGTTTTAAGAGCAGCCTGGCCATTTGCACCTTGCGCACGAGCGGCTTCATACTGCTTAGGAAATACTTGTTGGGCCGGAAATACAATGTCCGGTCCAAGGCGTGCTTGCATTTCTTCAAGACAGTTACTTGCATTGCCTTTGTATAGTAGTGCACCCGCTTTGTCATAGCAGTCGGCGGTTTTGATTGTTGGAGAATTTTTTGTTTTATCTTGAAATTGACCTGACATTTCTTTACCTGAAACATCGAGGCATAGTCCAGATTGTTCGATCTGGATAGTGTCATCGCTAATAATCGATCCGTTCGGATCGTCAGATGGTGGGGCAACTTCTGGATTCGCGCTGTCTTCGGTGCCAGGCTTCTGCTCACCTGTTTGCGTCCCTTTGTTTGGAGTTGGTACTGGATCGGCAGTTTTCGCCGAGCGGCTGCAAGCAGAGATGTTTAATATAACGATCAGCGCAGCTGAAAGGTTTAGATTATATCTCATCGGCTACACTCCCGATTTTCTGCCCCTGTTTTGGCAGCATTTATTGGATTCATAGGTAGATAACCTGCCGGCGGATCAAAAAAGAAGTCATCTGCGAGTTCTTTCGGTTCAACACAAAATACTGGGGTTTGACCGGAAGCATTTGAAACCGTAGCTTGCAGTACTGAACGGATGGTTGCAGTCGCAGTGCCTGATCCTGTACCTGCTCCTGTCGCATTGTTGGACTGGGTCAGCTCCATGCCGTTTCCGCCGCCATTTCCTCCGCCATTTCCGCCACTGCCACCAAGACTATTCAAAAGGTCTTGGAGTCCGCCACCACCTGTGCCTGGTTGCTTAGTACCGGTGTTTACCAGAGTACCACCTTTTGCGGCAGTGATTGCACGAATGAATGCTTGTGTACCTTCCCCTCCTGATCCATTGTCACCAGAAGTTTCATTAGGTCGAGACGCAGCGAGAAAAATCGCAGATTTGTAGAAGCCTTTGACTGAGTTCATATCAGTAAGTGATGACGAAATAAAATTTTCCAGATCGGGATCTGTACTGCGTGGTTGGGCAAGTTCTGGAATCGGATCGGTAAGACCGATGCCGGTTTTTTGTCCGATCGCAGTCGAACCAACTACGTTTTGACCAGAAAAGCATGTGTCATAGAAGACTACGAGTCGTTCTAATGGATGTTCTCCACGCGCAGCCCTAATCGCCCGTGCAATCTCTGTAAATTGAATACTACTGTTACCGCCACCGGTTGAAGTCGATCCATCAGGACTTCCGTGGCTGGTGAAGTAAATAAACATTGTCCCGCCGCGTTGCAGGTTTTTCCAGGCAACTAAGTCTTTGTCCAACATCGCTTTCGCGGCTTTGCTTACTTCCGAAAGGATCAACGAATTGCTTGGATACTGCCAGCCACCATTATAAGGACCAGGCATTTGAAAGCTAAACCCATTTGCTGAGTTAAAAACTTGACTCATTGCTGGAATATCTTGGAGCGTACCTGGAATATCAGTACTGTCTCCAAGAAATGCTAGCATGTAGTTATTGCCACCATCATTGTTTGCAATAAAACCTTTTTCCTCTGAGGTATCCTCGTTCTTTTCGCAAGCAACTGCGAATAAAAGAATTCCGAGCAGTGGCGCTGCAAACTTCCAGGTCGTTTTAATATTCACCATATTGTGACCTAAATCTAAGGTTGAAGAAGCATATGAGGCCTTATCGGCATAACAACCGAGAATCTTAAGTTATTTCGTAGGGATTTCCGTTTTTTTAAAAATCTCAAAGAAATCGAAATCTTAAAATTTCAAATCTGACCTTGGCGCTTTCTAATCACTCGCTTCGTTTGAATCAGTGAGTCTAAAAAATGCCAAGGGAGCATATCTATGGGTTTTAAATTGTTGGCAGTCATTATCCTCATGATCCATACCCCCAACCTCTATGGTAGAGATTTAAAGAAGAGTGCGGAGTATCGATCAGAGAAAAGCTGGGTCTTTCTCTGGCGCGCTCCTACTTTAACCGTTGTCGACACCGGTTACGGCACCGGTGAGACAGGGTTTGGTATTGAATCGGTGACGTCTGAACAAGTGTCATTGTTCCTGAATGTTCAGGGCGGCTATGCGGGAAATATAGGAACGTTTGCAGGATCAGGTAACGCCGGCCGCATCACTGCAGGTTACAAGCGTTTTTTCGGTAATAGTTTCTACTTAGCGCCGGGTATTGGCGTTCGTCACCTAAGTGTTGGTGCTGTTGAACGCAGGGAGAACAAAGAATACCGTTCCTATGACGAGCTGTACTCCAATGTCGAAGTGTATCGGAACAGAGCTACAAGTGTAGGTGCTAATCTCGGAGCCGGCTGGCAGTGGCAGCGGAATAAAGTAACAATCGGACTTGAAGTTACGACACTCTTTTTGCCAATGGCAAATCTGTACACGAAGCACTCGGCGACCGATGAAAGCTATGAACAGGAAAGTAAAAGTGACGCAAAAAATCTCGGATTGCTATTTGATTCGAGCATTCCGAGATTTGTTCTAGGATTCGCGTTTTAAACAGTGCTTAAGGACAAGCAGCGATAAACGCGTTAAGCGCTTGTTCAGAACCTACTGATTGAACTTGTCCGGCGCTATCAACTAAAAAAAGTGTAGGAAAGAATTCTATTGTAACAGGGGTCCCTGAAAGACGAGAAAGCCATTGTTTAACCACTGAGCTATCGCCGCCGATAAAAGAGTGACTAGCAATTTGAGGACTTGTCATCGACTTCCATTGATCGAGATTACTGCTCCTGTCATTCACAAGGAGTGCTGCTGAGGTGCATTTGCCCGAAGTAATGGAAGCATTGTTTTGCGTTCGTCCTGCAATCGTACCCGCAAGAGACTGACAGGGACCACACCACGATGCCGAAACCTCTAGTAGCATCATGTTACCTTTGAACTGATCCTTGAGGTTGGTTTGAGCGGTTTCGGATTGTATTGGAAGGTTAAAAACTTCAGTAGCAGCACTGGTAACTGCTGGTTGTAACGGTTGAGCAGGTGTAGTCAAAGGTGGAATGTGAGCGCTAGGTTGGACGACAGCTGGTATTGGCGATGGAGTGGTGTTAGGAACTGGCGGTGTTGGCTCCAAAGGTGGAACAAATGTCGCCGGAAATAGCGATTCTTTTTGCAGCGCATCAGGTTTCAATCGGTAACTTGATTTGCGACCGGTATTCTTGCCAACTTCCGCAACGATGGTGTCAAAGAAGGTGCGAAGTGTTGGACGTTCGCCACCAGCACGAATCTTCTGAATGTTTAAATCCAGGGATTTCACAAACTCAAAGGTGAACCTACCTGCATTGTTTGGCGTAGCAGTAGCAACAACAGCTTCACCGGCGACGTAAACAGAACTAAAAATCAATGCTTCTTCGAAGGCGGATTGTTTTTTTTCAGCCGCATTGAAGTTAGTAAATACTTTTTCCAATTGATCATCAGCTGTTGCTGCATCCGATGCAGGTATCTCCGTTTCGATAAACAAATAGAAACGCTTTGCCTTTTTAACTTGTTTATTGGTGCTCAATCCCTCTTGCAACGACATCGCTAGGTCTTCGTAAGTGAATTCTTTGTCAGCTACGAGTTGACCGGACTTGCCCGGCCCAGAATAAGCGAAGACGATCGTACTATCGGCGGTCATTTGGGAGCCGATCATTTTGAACGCAGCCTTGAGTTTGGCAACTGTTGCGTTGGTCTTCTCTATATAAACAGGCGTGAATTTTCCGAGTTGCTCTCTGTTAAGAAGATTTTCCCAATTAGCAATGTCTGTTTGGACAATGTCGTTCCTAGCAGAAAAGCCAGCCATGACAGCGAAATTTTTTGCCGTAGCGCTATAAGCAAAGTCTTTTGGATTACTGACCTGCTGCGGTTTGTCCTTGCAGGCGGTGAGTGTAGTAACAATGAGTACCGCTATGAAGCCAATGGGTGCGCGCATCTTTTGCCTCGGTCACTTTTTATAAGGGATGGTTGTTAGGTCTATGATACCGGAAAAAGGACAAAGTGTCAGACTCTCAGTGCCATACTTCTGAAAGCCATAAGGTTAAAATTTCTATTATTAGGCCTTACTATTTTAAACGAGGCGCCGGAAAAGCCCTTTGGTATTGGGGTGGGACTGGTGCTTTGCTGGCTTGGTGCACCGCTTCTGCTGCGTGAAGTGGCCAATAGGGATCACGCAGTAACTCTCGGGCAAGAAACACCAGGTCTGCCTGTTCTGTTCTTACGATAGCGTCAGCTTGCATAGGCTGAGTGATCATGCCTACTGCGGCAGTCGCAATGTGCGCTTGTCGCTTTACTTCAGCGGCGAAACCGACCTGGTAGTTTGCGCCAACTGGAATTTTCACGTCGGGTACCATACCGCCAGAGCTACAATCGATTAGGTCGACTCCTTCTTTTTTCAGTATCAGGGATAGGGCTACTGTATCTGCAGTGTTCCAACCGCCTTCTATCCAGTCACTACAAGAAAGTCTGACCGACATTGGTAAGGTTTCTGGCCAAACGTTGCGGGTTGCCCGGACGACTTCGAGCAGAAACTTGGTCCGTCCCTCGAAATTGCCACCGTATGTATCGGTGCGCTTATTTGCTAAGGGCGATAAAAATGAATTCAATAGATAACCATGGGCTGCGTGAATCTCTAAAAGCTGAAATCCAACATTGGCGGCTCTTCTTGCAGCCATGACAAATGTTTCTATTGAGTCCTTGATGTCTGCTACTGTCATCTCTCTAGGCGTCTGCCAGCCATCGGCAAATGGTAAAGCGCTGGCGCCAATGACCTGCCAACCACCTTGATTTTGGCTAACCGCGCTGCCACCCTTCCATGGAACGTCGCGACTTGCTTTTCTACCAGCATGAGCAATTTGAATTCCCGCTACGGCGCCGTGTTTTTTTATGAATCTGGTAACAGGTGCGAGTGCTTCAGCATGCTTGTCTGTCCATATACCGAGATCCCCAGTGCTGATCCGGCCTTCGGGAGTTACGGCAGTTGCTTCCGCGATGACTAAGCCCGCGCCGCCCACAGCTCTACTTCCTAAATGGACTAGATGCCAGTCGTCGGCAAGTCCGTCGTTGGCACTATATTGACACATCGGGGAAACGCCGATGCGGTTGCGGATTTCGATGCCGCGCATTTTAAGTGGAGTGAAAAGATGAGTCATAAAACGTCCTTATTCATCGAGGATAGTGCCTTTTCGCTCCCCGAAAAGGCCAGTCTATATCCCTAATTGTTTTGCGTTAAAAAAAAGTACTTATGATTTTCCACCTATTAGCCGATAGGTGGATCTATGAAATATCATACGACTAAAATTTCAGCCTTGTTAGCCCTTTTGATCGTCTTCGGTCTTGTGGGTTCATGTAACGATGGAACGTTTTCTGGTTCAAACGGAGCCGTTCGTAATTCCAGTGACCAAAACAAGAAAAATCCAAACAAAACCGGAAGAACCGATGCACCGGATTCTGGTGATGATAATGACGACAACGATGACAAAGACGGAAAAGATGATAAAGATGACATCGACGACAAAGACGACAAAAATAAAAATGACGACGATCTTGGCGATGAAGAAGATGACGCCGACAAAGATAAAGACAAAGATGGTGACATAACCACCGATGATGAGACTTTACATCTGCCGCAAAAATGTACCGCTACGAACGGAAAAGTTGTATCGGGTGTGACCGAGTGCCCATTAAATAATGCAGCGTTTACCAGCGACGATGGTAGTTCGGCTCGGGTTGGTTGCTGCCCTTTGCCATCAAAAGATATCTTAGATAAAGCTAGTAAGACGATTAACAGAGCGGGAAGTTGCCAAGCTGAAGAAATCGCAGTTGGCTCTGACGGCAACGGCTTCATGTGTCGCAAGATCAACACGAAAAAATACAAACTCGAAGCAGCGCAGCAAGTCTGTTACCGCGGTAACGGTGCTTCCGGTGGCTCGGGTTCGAGCAATTGTTCTAACATTATTGCTCAGCTCCAAGGCCTAATTGGTCTTGAGAATGACAAAGACGGTTGTGTTGCTCAGCCCTACGGAGCAATCATGACCCACAAGACTGGCAAAGACTGTAAAGATCAAAAAGCTTCAGTAATCGTCGAAAAAGCCACCGGCAAACCGGTTCAAATGTTTCCACCTTAATCAAAAGCCAAGATCACTTTAGTTCATTCAGTAATGCAGAGAGTTGCTTTTCAAAAGCGATACTCTGCATTCCTGTTCCACAACCACCAGTAAGAATTAGTGGCATGGCATGCAACCGGGTTTCGTCAACTGAAAAATTTCGATTGAGCTGTTGCCAGAGTTCTGTGGATTGCCTTGCATTAAGTATCTTTTGCTTAGTATCAGCGACACCTACCATGACCCCTCCGATTTTTTGCAACAGGCTGATAGACTCGAAAACATCATTCGGCGACGAAAAATCGGTAAGATCGAAAGACAGGTATTTGTTTTTGAAATAGTTTATTTGGCTACTGAGTGAAATACTTGCGCAGCAATGAGTACCATGAATGGCTCCGTCTAATTGACGGCCTATTTTAAGGTTGAAGTCGGAAGCCAGCGGTTCGTCTGAAATGACAATAGCTTGTTTGCCAGTGACATGGCACCGATCTAGTACTTGCCTCATTAAAGCTGATAAACCGTTGGTGACAATTCTTTTAAGAGCTGAATTTAATGGTCTTCCGCAAAGTGTTCCCAGAAGTTGGACTGCTGTCTGCGGACCAACCAGTTGCAGTTTAAAGAACATTCCGTTGTATCCAGATAGTGTTCGTGCAAACTCGGCTAACCCTGGCAAAGACTCGACATGAGCTAGAATCTCTTTATCCCAAATTGCCTGCAATTTATCAGTTTTATCCAACACCGACGATTTATCAGAAAACAAAGTGATGATAGTCTGCGGCACCGCTTCTAAAAGCATTGGTGGCAAGATACTTTTTGTATATCTTTCGTTTTTAATTAGCTGGGGAAAAAAAGGAATTGTGTAAGAAGCGAATACATACTCAACGGCTTCTGAACTGCTTTGAAAGGGCAGGCTGCCAACGCCTGTTGTCTGCCAGTTGCTCATGACTGACTATCTGAAGTAGTAGACCAAACGCGAGCTGAGCGAAACGGTATGATTGGTGCGATACCATTTAAGCCGCATATAAGAGCTAGCAGCCGGTCAAAGCCCAGTGCATTGCCGCAGCATTCTGGAATTTGTTTTCCCATAGCTGCATAAAAGTCTTCATCTTGCGCAGGCACACTATAACCGTGTTTTTGCCGCTCAGACATGGCGTGCGTGATGCGCGATCTATTATCTGATTCCCCAAGTAGTTCTTTGAATCCATTACTAAGCTCTGTCCTGCCAATGTAGAACTCAAACCGCCTAGCGACCCCGTCTTCTACCGCGGATAATGCCGCCTGCGATGCTGGATAATCGTAGAGTATCGTTCCTGCCTTCGTGGCGAGGATGGGCTCGATTTTTTCAATGAGGGTCTTGAAGAATGTCGTTTCAAAATCATCATGATCATTGACAGAAAAAACGCCCGCATCGATCGCTTTTCTCGCGAGTGCTGGATCGCTATCGACTAGGTCGATTTTAGCAAAGTTCTTGAAAGCATCTTTGATAGTGATCTTTTCAAATGTACTTGGCAGTTCTGTTGCACCGATGCCGCATTGCTGCAAGACTGGTTGCATTTTGCTGCCGCAGTGCTTAATGAGCGCTGCTGTTAGGTCGATGAAATCATGATAGCTGATTCCCGTCTCGTACCATTCGATCATACTGAATTCAGGATGATGCCAAGTAGACTTTTCCCCACTGTTGCGAAAGCAAGAAGCGATCTGAAAGATGCGGTGCATACCGTCAGCCAGGAGCTGCTTCATATGAAGCTCTGGACTGGAACGCAGGAATAAGTCATGAGTGTTTTTTTGGTAGTCGGTCCACTGCGTTTGAAAATACTGCAGGTGGATTTCTGTACCAGGACAGACAACTGCGATCGGGGTCTCGACTTCTTGATAGGCTCGACCTACAAAAAAACTGCGCACAGCCTCTTTAAGTTTTTGTCTTAATAATTGGCTATGCGCAGAATTCATCACTTACGCTTTTTAGGCTTTTCGACCACTTTGATTCGGCTCTTAGCGGACTTTTTCTTTGCAGCGGCGATTGGTTTTGCAGCAGTTGCAACGTGAATATGACGCTCTTCTTCTACGTGATGCTCGTGTATATTTTCAAGTTTCTTCGTGATAGTGTGTAAGGCAGTTCCTTTTTCGAAATTCAACGAATTGATGTCGTTAAATCCAAGTGGGACGCCTGTGACGATCTCGAACGCGTCGTTGATGCTCTTGATCGGGAAGATTTTCAGATCACCGTTATCCACAGCTGCTCTTACTTCCTTTGAAAGCATCAGATTCGGCACGTTTTGGTGCGGTATAAGACACATATAGTCTTTGCTGTTGCCAATGAGTTTAGCGGTTTTGTAGAAGCCTTCAATTTTTTCGTTGATTCCGCCAACAGGTTGCACATCGCCGAACTGATTTAGACTTCCAGTCATTGCGACGTTTTGCTTAACCGGAATCTCGCCAATGGCACTTAGAATCGCTACGAGTTCCGCAACCGTTGCACTGTCTCCGTCGATCATGCCGTAAGACTGCTCAAAGCAGACTGCCGCCGCGATCCCAAGCTTGCGTCCTTTGGCCAAAAGAGCATTCATGAAGCTTGAAAGGATATAAATACCTTTGTCGTGTATTTTTCCTGAGAGCTTACTGGCTCTTTCGATGTTGAGCACGCCTTCATCAGTGGTCGATATCGTACAAGTGATACGGCCGATCTTTCCAAACGAATAATCACCCATATCGTACACAGCCAAACCGTTAACTTGCCCAACGCGCATGCCGTCAACCTGCAAAAGGATGTCCTCTTGCTTCACCATTTCTAGCAAATGGTCTTCAGTTAGGTTCAAACGTTGATATTTGAGATCAAGGGCTTGTTCTACGTGCTCGCGAGTTACGAGTTTGGCATTTTCAGCGCGGGCAACGTAATCACTCTCAATCGTCAAGTCTTTCAGTTGACCGTATTGAGTCGACAGGAAACGTTGGTCTTCAACTAGTCTTGATCCGTACTCAACCACTGCGGAGATGCCGTCTTTGGCAAATGGCAGCAGGTTTTCAATGTTTGTCCGCGTCGCGATAAAGCTAGCGTAAGCGTTGATATTGGCTGGTATCCGCGGCATCTTGTGATCAAAGTCGGCTTTGATTTTGAATATTTTTTGAAAGTCTTCATCGCCATCAAACAGCACGTGATAAATTTCGTCGTTCCCAATCAGAATGACTTTGATATCAAGTGGGATTGGAATCGGGCGTAGGCCGGATGTTGGCAAGAGTGAGTACTGCTCTCCCATATCTTCAATAAAGCCAAGTCTGTTTTTCAGGACTCTCTTGAGAGTGTCCCAGATGCTTGGCGTCTTGAAAATATCCATCGCATTGAGCACAAGATAACCGCCGTTGGCGCGGTGGACAGCCCCTGCTTTGATCATCGTGAAATCGGTCAGATACATCCCGTGTTCGACGTTCTTCTCGATGCGACCAAACAGATTGTAATAGGTTGGGTTGGTCTCAATGATGACCGGCGCACCCTTACTATTGGTGTTATCGATGAAGACATTGACGCGATACTTACGGAACTTATCGCGTTCTTCCGGCAGGTACGTCATCTCGCTCTCTGATTGTTCTTCTGCTTCGACAAAATCGAGCAGGTTCTCAAGCATGTGCTTTTTAACGTCGTAGAGATATTCAGCAACAAGCTTATTGGACTGATTCTCTTCGATTAGGGGATCGATCTCATCGCCAACAATCTTGAGACCGAGATCGTTACGCAGGCCTTCGATGAAAAGAGTCGTCTCTTGCTCGATGACGCGGACTTTACGTGCAAAATCTAAAACCTCAGGCTCCAGTTGAGTCCGACGATCCTCAATGACTCTGCGGTCGTCTTCTGAAAGCTTGCCGTATTCTTTTTCGCTGAGAGGTCTGCCGTCGACAATAGGAATGGTTTCGATTCCCATTCTTGTTGATTTTATAACGAAGTCCATAGCGCGTGCACTGCGCTCAAGGTCGCCGTACATTTTTGCTTTCTTTTCGTTGGAAATAGAAAGCTGGCCGTTTACAGCATTTTCGTAGTCTTCACTCTGCAACGCTGATGGAATCACATCGCGCAGATTCTTGACCATTGCTTCCATGCATTTTTTAAATTTACGTCCGGCGCCTGGTTCCATTTCGATGGCTTTTGGCGTCTCTGCATCATTGAAGTCGTAAACATAGATCCAGTCGTTAGGGACGCTAGAATCAGTAGCCCATTTTTCCAGGAACGAACGGATGACACTGGTTTTGCCAGTACCTTGAATGCCCGCAACGTAGATATTGTATCCAGGCTTTCTAATGCCAAGGCCCATGTTTATGGCTCTGACAGCGCGGTCTTGAGAAATAATGTCGTGTGAGCTATCGAACACGCGGGTGTCTTTGAATTTAAACACATTTGTCGGACAGGTCAGAAATGTCTGTTCCGCCGAGATCGGTTTCGGAATAACCCATTTCGGGTATTTAGGTCCAACCGGTGTTTTTAACTTGATTGGAGTGGTTTTTTTGTTTCCCTGACGAGATGGGAGTTTTTTCTTGGGCATCAGTAACCCCCGGAAGAGAGGAAAAGCACGGTGAGCCGCCCCGTCCGGACGGCTCATCAATAACGACTAAGCTTGTCAGATCTGTAACTCTATGACAAGTGAGTCATATTTAGGAAGGAGGTCAAAAGCAATGGCGTCAGATTTGATTAGATCCATGACGTTTGTAATGAGCTTGCGGCCTTTGCCGTTTTCTGTTTCTTGCACGTCTGCACCGTACGCATCAATAAAATCGAACGCGTCTTCGACACCTTCAGAGTTGTTGGTGCTAAGGCAAGCTGCGACACCTTTGCGAACCCATTGACTGAGTTCTTGCAAATTGGCATCTGATTTCAAACCTAGGCGGATGCAATCACCGCAAAGCGATGTCAAAAGATCGGCTGGAAGATCCTTCTCGTGGCAACCGACAAAATAGGTAAGTGTTTTGTACGCAGATCGCCAGTTCTTCGCTGTTTGTAGAACGCGGACCTTTTCCATTGCACCGTCGTAAGCAATCATTGCTTTGTGACGTTGTGCCTCGAGCCTTTTTTGACGGGCGACTAGCTGCCCAGCCATACGGTCTCTGAGGGTACTTAGAACCTTTGCCGATTCAGCATGGGTGACCGTTTCATGAACTTCGATTTCCCGGTCTAGAACATCTGACATAATGTCGACTACCAGAGGGATACTCGCCCCGGTGTAATCCGAGATCTGAGCCAATGTCCAGGTTGCGGAGTCTGGCCACTTAGCTATCACTTTTTCCAATTCGAAAATAAAATCGAGCATGTTCATGGCTCATCCCTGTTCCATGTGTGGTTCTACTGAATTTTTGGCTGTTCTCCATTCAGAATATCATGGGGTTCCCAGTGGTGGTACAGGGAAATTCTTGGTAACTATTCAAAAATTTTGGGAAAAAGGACCACATCGCAGGAAAGCGTTATGATTTAGAGGCATTAAGAAATGGCCAAACTGGGAAGAAATTATGGGTGTGAGAAAAAATGGTTAAAAAATAAACAACCACTGGCCCGACAATTATTCGGGTCAGCGGTTGTGATATTTCAAGAATATGTCAGCTAGGATTAGCCGCCAGTTCGCAATAATCTTCTTTTACGCATCATTTTACGTTTTTTGCGGCCGACTTTTCTTCTGCCTTTTGGATGCTTTCTTCTGTGTCGTGAACCGTTCAAATCATTTCTCCAGGTTGATAACAATGTTCTTTCAGAATCTTTTGTCTGAAGGTTGGTGAAAGTACCGCCACTGCCGGAAATTCGCAAGGAAAAATCGCTGCTCTTAAAAGTTGAAGTGCTGAGACCTAGCGATGTTTTAATCCAACAATATCATGATCATAAGCGATTTAGTTTCGGGATACACTAGTTGCGGACTAAGGTTTTCCCGCTGTTTTCCGAAGCGTAGTCATATACTAACCGACTCTCGGAAAGGAATCCAACGTGTCTGGTTTTATCAACGAAAAAGACTCAAGACCAAGACGTAATCTCAAATCGACGATTATTGAGCCTTTCAAACAAATTAAATTCGGCCTCTACGTTATTGGTATCTCTGTCGCGTTTGTCGGCATTTGCGCGTTTATGTTTGTGAATGCGTTCACTGAGCAGTACCAACACGTCATGGGAATTTTCAACGTAGTCGATCCTACTAAGCAATGGGACCTTGTGACAAACGACGTCTTCAAAACGAATGCAATAAAGATTGCCATTCTGTTTGTCGTGTTTATCGGTGTTCTGTTCTTTGTAGTGTTCAAGTTAACGCACAGATACTACGGACCACTCGTTAGTATTGAGCGCTTTGTCGACGAGTTCGCTCGCGGTGACTACAGCAAAAGAGCAAAGATACGTGAGCGTGATGAGTTGCATTCATTGGTTGATAAGCTCAATGTTATGGCTGATCAAATCGAGCGCCGCCATGGTTCAGGACCATCAGCAGCGGCTAAAGAAGACGATAAAGCAGCAAGTTAACCAATCTCTTGTGGTTGCCCAGTAAGTTCTAAGACATTAAACCAGAGTTCACCCGCAGGGTTGATATTCTGGTTTTTATTTTCTAGCACGCTTGTTGGAACGTGTGTCATCTCGCCATGCCAATAACCCACAAGTAATCCTGTCTTCCCCGCCATTGCTGCGTGTACAGCGTTCTGAGCGAGCCTTGCGCAGTAGAGTTGATCGTTTGAATTCGCTGGTTGTGAGCGGATAATATAGCTCGGATCGATGTATTTCGTTACGACGGGTAGATTCTTTTTGGCGAAGTATTCCGTTATCTTTTCCTTAAGAAATATCCCGATATCCTGCAACGCTTGATTTCCAGATGCATCTGCGCTGCCTTTTTTTCCGTTGAAAAAGTACTGACCAGCACCTTCAGCCGCTACGATGACAGCATGTCGTCGTAGCGAAAGACGCTCTTCCAAGAGTTCGAATAGTCCATTTTTTCCGTCCAGCTTAAATGGTACTTCTGGAATCAAGCAGAAGTTTGCATGACCGTTTGCGAGAGTAGCATTTGCTGCGATATACCCAGCGTGGCGTCCCATAAGTTTTACTAGACCAATACCGTAAGGCACTCCAGTGGCCTCGATATGAGCTGAGTGGATAGCTTTAGATGCTTCCATGACGGCCGTTTCAAACCCGACCGTGCGTCTAACATAGGGAATGTCGTTGTCGATCGTCTTTGGAATGCTAACGATAGATATCTTTAGATTTCGCTTTTTTATTTCTTGCCAGATAGCGCTGGCTCCACGCATTGTACCGTCGCCACCAATCGTAAATAAAATGTCGATTTTATGTTTCGAAAGGGAATCAACGATTTCTTTTGTCGTCGGCGCACCGCGGGACGAACCGAGTATGGTACCGCCAGCGGTATGAATTGAGGTGACGGAATCAGGCTCTAATGTCATGAAAGGATCTGCATCAGCTGCTAGTCCGCCGTAGCCATACTTGATGCCGACAACGTTGCGGCAGTTATAGCGATACCAGAGCTGCATCACGATCCCGCGGATGACAGCATTGATGCCAGGACAGAGGCCACCACAGGTGACTATTGCAGCTTTTGTTTTTGGCGGATTAAAAAAGATATTTGCCCGGGGGCCGGCGATTTCAAACCCTTCCGGTTCTTTTCCGCTTTTTATCGTTTCGGTGACGGGGATAAGGTGTGGACTATAGAGCAGGCGTTCATGGTCGTTGACGAAAGTTTGTCCTTCGAGGCGCTCGATCGGAGAAGAGAATTTGGCTTCGCCCAGTTTTTCGATAGTAAATCTGCCAGATTGCATCCGTTCGTCCTTAATCCGCTCGCTGCCTCTTTAATAAGCCAAGCGCTTGTGCTAATCGTGTCCTGTCGGACGTCGGGCATCCTTTGCCCTGGGTATTTTATAAGTGTTTTCGAAAGTTTTGGCGAGTCGATGATTGATTTATTAAACATGACGCGTGCAGGGTTAGCGGATTACTGTCTTAGCCAAGCACACCCGGCCGTCCATGCGAATCAATTGTTCCGTCATACCTACAAGCGTATGAGCGACAGCCCATGGCATGGCGGCTTTATCCCCCAGCGTCTTGCTGAAGCTATGAAGCAGTCTTTTGAAATTAAACTTCCAGTGATTTCAGAGCAGCATAAGTCCGCTTACGATCAAAGCGTTAAATTTCTGTTAAGCCTAACCGATGGCGGCAAGGTCGAATCGGTTTTAATGCCGGAAAAGAAGCGTTTAACACTTTGTATTTCATCGCAAGTCGGCTGTGCTCAAGGATGCGTTTTTTGTCACACAGGGCGGATGGGGCTTCTACGTAATCTGTCCGCTGGTGAAATAGTTAGTCAGGTGTATTTGGCGAATGCTTGGATTGCAGAACATCCAGGGTGGCTGGAAACAGTGCAATTACCGGCTAAATCACGCGTTTCTAATATTGTTTTTATGGGCATGGGTGAGCCACTTGATAATGTCGACGGCGTAGTTAGCGCAATTAAAATATTAATTGACCCATTTGGTTTCGCTCTCGGTCTCGCGCATATCTCTGTTTCCACAGCCGGCCATTTGGACGGCATTAATGCTATTTTCGAACAACTTCCTAGTGTGCGTCTGGCGCTCAGCGTCCACAGTGTTGATGACGTCAAGCGATCTAAAATCATGCCGATCAATCGGCGTTGGCCGCTGATAACTGTGTTAGACCGTTTGAGAGAACAACAACGACTAGGTGCAAAAGGCATCCTTCTTCAATATACGATGATTCGTGGCGTCAATGATTCAGAGCATGATGCGCATATGCTTGCCGAAGCGATTGCTGGTTTGGATGCGAAAATAAATCTAATTCCTCTCAACGAAGTGAGCGCATCCCGTCTCACCTGTCCTGATGCAGTTACTATTCAAAGCTTTCGTGATGTCTTGCATCAAAAAGGCATTCGCGTCATGGTGCGCTACAGCAAAGGCCAAGACATTGCTGCTGCTTGCGGTCAGCTTGTTGTGAAAGCGCAATAATATCGCTCCAATCTAGGAGTTCAGTCGCCAAACCCGTATAAATCACCATTTGGTGAAAGGCTAAAAATTTCAATTTTTCCTCAAAACTTTCAACACCTAATGATCTGTGCTGCCAGTAATTTTTCTTAAGAAATAAGGTTTCTGAGCCAAGGTCCGATAAATAAAATAGTGAAAACCTACTAATCAATGGGTTCAATGACGTGTCAGTTCCGCAAGTGAAACTTACATACAACGCAACTTTGATGCGCATCAAAGTCGAACTTCTGCGCGTGCAATGTATGGAGTCAGAGTTACCGCCGGCGGATTTAGTTGCTCGCGCTCGTGCAAAGATGGAAGCAGTAAAGAAAAATGGCGAGATTCCTGACTATCAGATTTTTGAAAAAAGACTTGAAAGAGTTTGGAAGGCGTTTAGAACTGCCACAGGTATACCAGAAGGGTTCAAGCTTACCATGTCACTCGCATCGGGTGTACGTGACCTTCATGGCGTAAAAATCGAAAAGACAAACATCGATAAAGCGCTAATTAAGGTATCGATCTCGTCTCCCGGTAGCACAGTTCAAACATGGAAGTACGAGTGGTTTAAAACATTCATCATTAAAAAAGCCCGTGACCTTGGTGTCAAAAACCATTTGAACAATGCGCAGATCTACAGTGCATACATTCGCGCATCGAGTGGAGATCCCGTCCAGGAATTCTCGATCGGTAATACTTCAATGGGTGATGCCGCGGGCGATAAACCGTTCTCTGTTGTTGCTAGTAAGCAGCGTCGAGAAATATGTGTAGTCATTCGCCGAGCCAAAGATCTGATAGCGAAGCCAACTCGCGATTCGCTTCTCCAACTTGTTAGCCAAGCAGTGTCAAAACTCTCTGACGGCAGTACCAAATATGTTGTTCAGAAAAAAGACTTCCGTTCTGCGATTCATTCACTTCTAGAGGGACCAGAAATTTTAGGAGAAGAAGTGCCAGCTGTATTGCTGGCCGCTCACGCCTCTTTGGTGCAAAGTGTCCAGAACACCGGATCTAACGCCTCCGCACCCGGTCATATCCACTTCAATATATCCGAAGACAAGATGGAAGCCACTATCGCCGGTTTTGATCTATCGTACTATAAAGAAAAAGACTTTGAAGTCAGTGTTCAGTGGATTCAATTAGAGCTGCAACGATGCTCAATTCGATCAACGATCGATGAAGAGGTGTCTAAAAAGCTAACCGATTTGATCATCAGCCGTGAAGACATCAACGGCGCGGCCGTGTGTTTTGGTGTGCCGCCAGTAGGTGGTCGTGAGCCGTATATCTATCAGTCTTTCAAGGATACCGCCTCGAAAGCGACTCCTGAGATAGATGACGTAAACATTGATATTAGAGACATGCAGCAAAGAACTATGGTCAAAGAAGGCCAACTCATTGCTGAACTCAGATATAAGAAACCAGCTGCATCAGGGCTGACAGTTTACGGCGATGTGGTCGAAGCGATGACCAATGATGATCTGATCATCCACGTTGGAGAAGGTGTGCAGCAGAAGGGTCGTAAATACTATGCGACTTGTGACGGTGTTCCGGTCATTGAAAATGAGTCCATATCACTTAATAAATCGTTGATTTTTAATGGCGACGTCAACCTTCGTACCGGAAATATTCGCTTCGATGGCCCTGTTGAAATCAAAGGTGCTATCGATAACGGTTCAATCGTCGAAACCACTGGTGACCTGATCGTTCATGGAACGATCAGAGGCGCATATGTAAAGGCAGGTGGTAATATTACAGTCTATTCTGGAATAGTGACCGGAAGCCAGGGTAGCATTTATGCGGGCGGCGATATTCGAGCAGAGTTTGTTGAGAATTCGGTAATAACCTGCCGTGGGAATCTAATCGTCGGCAAAGCTCTGTTGAACTGTAGAGTCGTCAGTAACGGCAGTATTGAAATCCAGGCAAAAGACGGTGTTCTTGCCGGTGGTAAGATTATTTGCCGTGAAAAGATCCGAGCTGGTAACTTAGGATTTAAACGGGGAGCGTCAACTGATCTTCTGGTTGGTATCGACTGGCGCATTGCTAGAAGGATTGAAATCCGACGCGAGCGTTTACTAAAACTCGAAAAAGCCTCGCAAGACTATCGCCAAAACCTGCGTGAACTTGTACAAAAATCTAAGAGTCAGCTGACGGCAAAACATAAAAAGATGAAAGAAGATATGCAGCAGAAACTCGTTAAGAGTAAGCTCATTATCGAACGCGTAGAGAAGTTTCTTCAGGAGTCATCTGCAGAGCTGACCTATAACTCTGAATCAAAAATTATTGTCTATGATCAGCTTTCTTCGAATGTAAAGATCCAGCTGTGCGGTCAGTCTATAACTGTAGCCAATGAAGTTGCAAACGTTGCAATTATCCCTAAGCGCCGCCGAGGTAGTTTTATTGTTCCGCTTGAGGAGATTGAGGCTGAGGAAAAAGGGCAGAAGGCAAGTTAAACCCCCAACGCGAAGAGCGCAGGGGTTTTTGATTGAGCTAATCTCGAAAAAAAACCCACGACTATCTTACAGATAATATTGCATCTTGGTGTCCGAGTTAGTCGAAGTCGCAATATACTTCTCTAGCCTCTTCTCTGAATCCCCATGGAATTTTACGAATCGGATGCCAATACCGGTCTGACGGTCTGGGTGCCTACTAGAAAATTTTATTTGGCGAACGATCTCACCGTCGACTTTGATAGCTTTCTTTTGCCCTGGAATATCGAATTCTAGGGTGATTGCAGAGCCACTTTCGTATTCATCGTCTGTAGTCAATAGAATTCCTGAAATTGAAAGGTCTCCAATATGGCATGACATCTGTTTGCCATTGATTGCAAAGTTTGCATGGCCGTGGATATCGACGCGTTCTGTAGTTCTAGTCTTTTGCTCTAGTAGTTGTTTGATCTTCTCAATAAAATATTGTCTTGGAAGGGGTTGTTCAACGAATAGATCGGCGCCGGCGTCCAGGGCTGAATTACGGATTTTCGCGGAGGTTTGCACGCTAGTTAATACAATTGGAATAGCTTTATACTTTTCCATCGTTTTTAAATGTTTGGTTACCTGTGTGGAGTCGACAGGCTTATAGTCCATGTTGACGACGATGATATCGATCTCTTCGCTTGCCAGGATTTTTGTGGCCTCATCATAGGTAGCTGCTGGACGAACAGACACACCCATTTTCCGGTAACCTGCACGGTCCAGGTCTGTCGTCATGGTTCGATCGTCAATCGACAGCATTTTCATGGAAGTCTGACCGGTCATATCTAGCGTCTCCTATCCCAGGTACTTTTCCGGGCCGTCCAATGGGATTACTTGGACTTACATATACCGTTCGGATGAGAAGCTTATGGGTTTAGCATTTTTTTTAGTAGTTACATAACAAACTGTAATCATAGGATAAATGTTTTTTATTTTTGGAAAAGAGCTACTGCCTTTACAATCGGTCTTCCTAGAGAATGAGGGACTATGACCGGAGCTAAAAACACGAAAAAGCGCTTGGATCTGATATTGGTGGAGATGGGTATTGCGCAAGATGTGAAAGAAGCGGCATCGATCATCATGGCCGGAAAAGTCATTGTCGATGATCACCTCGTAGATAAACCGGGAACGCTAGTTAAAACAAAATCTGAGGTGCGAGTACGCGGGCTGACAAAGTATGCCAGTCGCGGTGGAGACAAGCTTGAGGGTGCAATTAGGGACTTCCAGGCTATGGATTTTTTCAAGGGTAAAAACGTCCTCGATGTTGGGTCCTCGACAGGTGGCTTTACAGATTTTTGCTTACAAGCTGGTGCTAGCAATGTGATTGCTGTCGAAGTCGGGACCAATCAATTGGCCTGGGAACTGAAAAGTAATCCGAAGGTTGTGGTTCGCGAGAAGACAGACATACGAGATTTTGTTCTTGGCGACGCACCTGCGCCGGATATTGTCGTTGCCGATGTGAGTTTTGTTGCGCTGGAGACACTGGCGGAACCGATCGTCAAGGCGGCTGGGGCGAACGCAAAAGACTACTTTTTAATGGTTAAGCCTCAGTTTGAGTTGGAAGTTCGTCAGGTGCCGAAAGGTGGGGTTGTTGTTGACGAAGAATCGCGACTCCAGGCGCAAAGATTGGTAACTGCGGCGTTTGAAAAACTAGGCTTTGAATTTGTTGCTGCGGTAAATTCCCGAGTTTCTGGAGCCACAGGAAACAAAGAGCTTTTTGTTTGGCTGAAAAAAAAGCCAGTCTAACGACTGGCGATTGCGTTGCGGTGTTAGGAAAAAATCATTCTGCGTAAAATGGTGATTCGTTTCTTACGCAATAATAAAAATGGGCTGCTTCTAAAGCATCAACCCAAATGACATCATTTCGATAGTCATAATGCGCTGCGATTTTCTTCAGATCGACGGCATCCATGACTGCATCCTCGTCGATCTCATATAATTTACACATGCCCTCTAGCGTTAGCCGTTGACCAGAAAACTCTTCTGGATTTAGTCCCATCTCGCGAAGCGCGGTTGAGAACATTTCCTTTGAGACCTGTGGGGACATGTATCCTCCATGACGTTGTGGTTGCGGGTGAGTATTAGTTCTATTTAAATTCTAATAGTCACGGGTATGCACATACAACGGGTAAACATTGCAGAGATTCATCAGGGCTGAAGTTGCATGGTCAAGGGTTTATTTTTGTCATATCTTTGGCGAAAAAATCAGGTCAACCAGTCATTGATTGACGCAGCGGCCGCGTCAGTCATGGTCTTGTGGGGATTGAAAACAATACGCGGCACTTCGACAAACATCGCATTGGCCAACGCACTGTTTCCAATGAGTTCGTACAAAACAGTTTCGTAATAAATAACGGGTGAGCCGCGGAACAATTTCTCGGCCATTAGCCAGAAATCGTTGTTTAACTGCTGATAAAACTCGGGATCGGTCGTAATTTCTGCAGCTGCAAAGACTGGATTAAAGTGGGTAGCCTTTTCCGGGTTTGCGAAAAATAGCTTTCTATCGGCTTCAGATACGTGCGGTACCTCGACGCAGATTTTTACTTTTTTGTCGTTAAATGCAACAAAGCAGGGTGTGCCACCGACATCTTTTCCAGTGTTAGGAACCTGTCCGAGGGTATTCACTGGTCTGCGAAATAGCTTCTTTATAGCTTCCAAATCTCTTCTATCAGGAATTTCTGAGTGAAATAGCGTTGCCTGAACTTGCCAGAGCGGGCTGAAGTCGTTCATGGCTTTTTGAGTCCGGGCCTTTTCCGGAACGAGAACAAGCAGCTCTCTAGCGAGATTTTCAGCCAGTTCTACCTCATTACTGTCGAAAGCAGAGCGGATTTTACGTACCAGCGTCAAAATCTTGTCGTGCAGTGCCAAAAAGTTAGATGTCGAGGTGATCACACTGTCAGAATTTCCCATTACATTGTCAATATTTCGAATGAACAACGAGTGGGCGGAGCCGTTACATTGAGGAAAAAGCGATGTCAGCGTGCCATGTCCGGCAGGAACGATGGTCAATTGACCCGAACTATCTTTGTAAGGCGTACAGTCAGCAGCGAAACGAATTGTCGAAAGCCCGCCATGTTGCTCCAAAACCTTGTAAGGTAGTGGAGGCATCTCTTTTGCAAGATGATCTATGTCACTTGAAAACTTAGGTCCGTGGCCAAAAGGCACAATGTAGATTTCAGAACCGACTTCCGGAATACTCCGGTGTTCATACATTTTTAGTGCGAGAAAGCTGTGGCCTTCTGCGACGCAAGGCATTAGTGCTTTTGGTAAAGTGATTTCGACTTTGAGAGTTTCGAGCTCAGTCTTCGAGAGTTTAGCGCAAGATGCTGGTTCTCGAACCAACCTAGAAAGAAGTTCTGGTAGCGGCCAGTCACTAGCGCCTTGAGATTTAAGATCTAACACCGCTTGTAGACAGGCCTGACAATCATCAGCTTCAATAGCTGCTTCCAAGTCAGCTAAAGGACGGATGTACCGACTTGCAGCACCGGCGGCCGGTATAAATGCAGCAAAGGGTGCGCTCTGTCCAGATCCCTTGGATTTGCCTAATGACGTAAGAGCTAGCTCTAAATCAAGTACACCAGAATTGTCCAAACGGCATGTGTCAACAATATTTAAAAATTTGTTGCCTGAACCTTCTTTAACACGCCGTAGGGCATTTTGATGCTTTTGTACCGTGCGCAAGTCGAGGCCGAGACTTTTAAGTTCAGATTGGAATTTTGAAATATCGTCCACTTTACCCAGCCCTTGCATACACTGCCAAGGGCATCTTGCCACTAAACTGGACCGTTGTCCACGGTCCCTAGTGTCTCCAATATACCACATTCAAATATCGCCCGATCAATAGCTTTTTGCGACCAAGTTGAAACGGACGATTTTTTCACCTGATTTATGAAGGAAATAAGTGATTCGTTGCTAGTGTGTTTGCTCAGATACTTGAAGGCCGATTTTAATACTTCTGGAGCGAGAGCCGTATTGTCCGAAATTAGATTTTTCACGCCGTCCGCAGAATCTTGGCCTAGATGCTTCAGAAGTGAATCTTGATAAAACCGGTTTAGCTCACGAAAGTGCCCAAGCGGATTTTTCTGAGCATTAAGATGCGTCAGCGCATAAGCGTCCGCTGTTAGTTGAGCTGCTTCGTTTGATAATTCCCACTTGAAGTTTGTCTCACTATTACGGGTGTTCTCCACTGGAAAAATAAGATTGAGTTGGCGCATTTGGCTAAGGACCAGATTGATGTCCTGCTCCGTGCAAAGTGTGCCAGAAGTTGTGAGTGTTTTCTGCAGGCGTTGGAAAATTTGGACTGATGATACAATTGTCTTAGAACCGATCGCCAAGAGAGTTTCGAAAACCCAGCGCGCGCTAAACTTTGCAACAAGGGACGAGATGGGATCGGTTGCTTCGATCATCATATAACGAAGTTTATCGACATGAATCGACCAGGCGTAGCGACGAATATCTTTGCTTACGTCGATCATAATTTCATAGATTTGGGCGTCGAGATCTGAAAAGAAAACCTGCGGCTTGTCTTCTATGACAGTTGGATCGGTCATGACCATTTGTAGTGTAGATTTCATTTTGTAAATTATCTCAGACCCAAGTCCCATATCACTGACGAGCGAGGCTTCATTGTCGGCGGTTGCCGCAATAATGAAAATATATTTCAAAAATTCAAAATCACTATTGTCGACATGCGACGGTTTGAGCTCCCTAGTCGAGCGCATCTCTCTGAGAACCGTATCGACCAAAATTGCGGCAGTACCCGATTCAATACGGTAGTCGGTCTTGATATGATGAGTCAATATCTCGCGAAAGATTGGCGTATTGATCCAGTGGCTATGACGCACACCTGCGTAGCTTAAGACCATTGAAATGATCCCCGTAAGCCCTTGCGGCAACGTTGTCTTTTCTATGATCGTGCTGAGTTGGAAGGCTATAGCCTTTTCGATTTTTTCAATCTCAGCGCTAGAGTCTCTTTGGCGCAGAAAATCTACCTGTCGATACAGACTTTGCAAAAACATGCACTAAACTCCGAATTCGTCGAGGGATTTGCCCGCAAGTTTATTCATTCGAAAAATGTCGTTAGGGTTTCTGAGATTATAACTCAAGTCGTCTTTGATGCGTAAAAATCAAGAATGTTCACTTCTTAGCCGATAAAGAAACAAGCGAGATTTAATGCGCTTTGGTGCTGAGTTCGCGCTTTCCCGGCGCAAGGTAACTGTCTGCTTTGTATCGGGTTTTAAGTACATGTTTGTTATTGGTAAAACTAGTGGATCAAGTGCAAGTTTCAATCGTTGACGACTGGTTGGCGCGGATTGGGTTTGAAAAAACATCCCGACCCGGCTGGACGGTATGGAATTTTGCCGGTAGCAAGCTTGGTGTTTCGGAAAAAAATGCTAAAAATACCCGTGAAAAAAAGTCCTTCTCGTCAACTTCGATGTGGAAAGTCAATCAGATAGAGGTCACGGAGCGTAAGGGCCAGCATCAAATTTCAAATCTAAGTTTGTCCCTAGACTACAGCCAATTAAAGCGTAGCGTAACGCAGGTAGCAAAGAAATTTTACGGAGCTAGAACGACAGTAACTATTGTTGAATGCGATAAAGGTTCGTTCTGGGTGTTTCTTGAGTTTGTAAAGTCGGCGACAAAAAAATCGCAAATTAGACCGCAGTCATCGGATTTTATGCCATATGGAGTCGCTGGATTCAAAGTTGGCCTTGGCTGCTCCTCAAATGCGATCGAAGTCTATTTCTCCGAATTTTTTGGTATTGGTTTCGTTCCGCAGGTATTTATCTCATCGCATATGCGAATCATTCATGAAGCGTTAGGTTTGAAGAAGCTAGCAGTTCACCACGAGGACATCTTTGAGCGTAAATCGCTTTTTGAATTCCACCTTTCTCAAAATGTTGCACTTCTCTTACTAAGCGCTGGAGAAGCTGTTCCCAAAGAATTAATTTCTCAACGTCATAAGCAAAGTAGACTGAGTCTGGCTTTCACCGACGGGAAAGTCGATTTTTCTTACAGTCAAGCAGAGCATCCTTACGAGATATCAA
>CAMAXT010000038.1 GCA_945862295.1 Pseudobacteriovorax antillogorgiicola | reverse complement strand
GACAGGAAGCCGAAGAAACACCTGTCGTGGCTTCTGAAACAAATACAGTACTTGATAAAAATCCGATCGGCACCGCCAGATCAGCAAGCATGTCAGAGTCGATCGCGACTGTGGCAGATGACCTTGATGCTCTGATTTTCAATCCAGCTGGAATTGGTGGTTTGCATCACCGAAAAGACCCACCCTTTATTCGCAAGCTCTATTTCCCGAGTGTCTCAATATTCGCAAACAAGGATTCTTTAGAACTTAATCAGGAGTTTCGTAGTGAAGGCGGAACAGGTGACGGCGCGATTGGCCAGGCAATTGTAGATGCGCATGCTGGCAAGAGGCAGTACGGGCGAGTATCGTCCGTTGTCGGATTAGTTTTCGGACGAATGATTGCTGTGCCATATCAGGACATTCAAATTGCGGCCGTCAGTCAAGGCAACGGTTCTGATTTAGTTGATATGCGTTACCGCAGTCAAAGCGGTGTCGGCTACGGATTCTCTGTCCTCGATGTTTCCGAAAAATTTGCGTTAGGTTACTCAGGATATATGGCACAGAGATCTGAAACCTATGGGTCCTTTCTCTACGCAGATATCATCGATAAAGAAGCTCGCACCCAAATACTTAAAGATAACACGACAAAATCTACCGCTTCCGCTCACAATATAGGCATCACCTGGCAACTTGCCAAAACAGCAACACCAAAATTGACTTTAGTCATGCGCGACGTCGGCAACACCGTTTTTAAACGCAAAGACGGTGGTGAGCCGGCAATTTATAAACAAGATCTCAATGCGGGTTTTTCACTGGGCAACACGCCAGGTAAATCCTTCTACTTCACCTACATGCTTGAAGCCGGGCGTTTGCTCGATGATGAAATCACCTTGGCGAAGAAGCTGAAAACATCTGTTGAATGGACCTACGGTGCAACTGGAACTTACGCCAGCCTCGGTACGCATGCTGGATATAGCTTCGCTGGACCTGCTGCTGGACTATCTATCAATATCGGCATCATCAGCATGACTGCCGGTTTTTATTCGGTCGATATCGGAACCGGCAATGATAAGCTGACAGAGGAACGCTATACTGGTACCCTCAATGTCAACGTTGCAGAACCATTCTGAGAATAAAATGCTAAAGATAAGAGAACTAACATTCGGCTTTCGCAGCCGGCGGTTGTTCGAAAAAATATCAGTTGAACTTCGCCCCGGAGAACTAGTCCACATCGCTGGGCCAAATGGTGCTGGCAAATCAACATTCATGTCGATTATTGCCGGCATTCTAGCGCCACAAAAAGGCACTATTGAGTTCTTTCCTGGCGCCGAGGCCGGTACCCCAGTCGACGATCGCAGAAAATATCTTGAGTATCTACCTGCTGAAGCCAATGGCATGTACACCAAAATGTCGGCAGTCGAAAATTTGAAATTTTGGTCTAATCTTCGCGGCCGGGATGTTTCAGGACGCGTAATCTTTGAAGCACTAGAGGTCTGGGGCCTCAATCATCCAGTTATTAGAGATCAGCTCGCTATCGACAAATTTTCCACCGGCATGAAGCGTCGACTCGCTCTTGCTCGCCTTCAACTTTCAGGAGTTCCTTGCTGGCTACTGGACGAACCTATCTACGGTCTAGATACAAAAGGGTTAGAGGCCTTTCACAACATTCTTAAATCGCACCTCAATGCGAAAGGTATGTGTTTGGTCGTTAGTCACGATTTGAAACCGCTTGAAGGATTACCAACGCAAACATTAGATTTGGCGACAGGTAGGATTTCAAAATGAAAACACCAAACGCCTTCGCACAATTCCGGATACTTTTAGCCAATGGCATTAAGTCTGAGCTTTCAGATTTGGAACGCTTGATCTCGCCCCTATTATTCGCACTGACTATTTTGATTCTCTTTGCCTTTGCAGTGGGAGAGGTTGAGCCTGATATGCGTATCAAGCTCTTTGTTGCTGAAGTATTTCTCACGACATTCTTAGCTCTACAAATCAGCTTTTCAAGAGTGTTTGAGCCTGCTCGCACGGACAAAGTTTTTGATCTTCTGCGAACATATCCTGTGTCTTACAATGCCTGGTTCTTAGCCAAGTATGTTCTTGTGGTCATGCTCGGTCTTTCAGTTGCGCTGCCGACAATATTTATCGGCGCGATTATGAACGGCAAAGCTTTGGCTAACGTTTCGATCTGGGGCATTATACCAGTCACAGTCTTAGCAGTAGCAGGACTATCGGCGTTAGGCGTTTTACTTGCCGCAATCACGATGAAAGCTCAATCGCGTCAGATCCTCTACCCCTTACTTTACTTTCCGATGACCGCTCCCGTGTTGCTTAGCGCTATCCAGGTATCGGTGACATACCTCGAAAAAGGCATTTTTAATTCCGACTCTAAGGCTTGGTTTCTACTTCTAGCTTCATTTGATGTGATCTATGTGACTTTAGGAGTGCTGCTTTTTTCTGAACTTGTAGACGACTCACAGTAGCCCCCCTTTTATTCAATTCCCAATTCTACATTTGCTGGCGGCATTTGATCGGTTCTATGTTATACTAGGAGCGCTGTTATTCTCAGAACTTGTGGACGATTCTCAGTAGGTCGGAGGTCGCTTTTCAGTGCTTGATGCCAAAGATAAAAAAAGTCTCTATATCGGAATTCTGCTTGCGATCTTAGTTTTAGTACAATGGTCAGTGGGAATGTTTCTCGCTCCAGTCGATGCCATGCAAGGCCAGGTCTACCGCATCATCTTCTTGCACGTCCCCGCAGCATTCACAGCGTTCTTCTCTGCCTTTATGCTTTTTATCTACAGCATCCTCGCTTTGAAGTCTAAAAAAGACAGTTATCAACAAATGTGCAAAGCCACCGCAGAGGTCGGTTTAATTTTCACTGCGATCACTTTATTAACTGGAAGCATCTGGGGTCGTCCTACATGGGGTGTTTGGTGGACTTGGGACGCTCGGTTAACGACTACATTATTATTAGCTATCCTCTACGCCGGATATTTATTGCTCTACTCTTCTCTCGAACCAGGCCCAGGTCGGACAAAAGCCTGCGCGATCCTCGGAATTTTGATTTCAGCAGATGTTCCAGTCATTTATCAAAGCGTGAATTGGTGGCGAACCTTGCATCAACCACAAAGTATGCTGCGAAAAGGCGGCGCTACCATGGATCCACTGATCTTATGGACAGTGGTGGCCGGGATTTTAATCTTAATCTTATTTTCTATTTGGTTAATAGTTCAGAGAAAAACCAATATTGCCCTTCAGGACGAACTAGAAACTAAATCTTTTCAGCAAATTAAGTAGCTAACGTAATCATGGAGAAAAACCGATATGGAATCAGCCTTCGGAGCAGGCACTGACCCGCTACCATACATTATCGCGGCCTTCGGAATTTCGGTATTATTGATGGCTGGCTACACATTTGCGGTTTACAAGGCTCGAGACAAAATCAGACGTCTCATTAGCGCGATGTCTGAAGACCAAAAGAATCTCAACACCTAAGGAACAATGTCATGACAAAAAAAAGTAACAAGAAATGGTTGATTGGTGGTCTCATTATCGGTGCTGCTATTTTGACAATCTCTTTTACCAGCCTGCAACAAAACCTCATTTACTTTTATACACCCTCTGAAGCTGTAGCAAATGCTGCCGACCTCTCAAGCCAGACAATAAAAGTAGGCGGCATGGTCAAGCCTGCATCGGTAAAATGGGAAGCTGAAAAACTCTCGCTTAATTTTACCGTTACCGACACAACGGGCAATGATATTGAAATCAAACATACCGGTACACCTCCCGATATGTTCAAAGAAGGCCAAGGTGTAGTCGTTGAAGGTCGTATAGATCAAACCGGAAAAGTAATGATCTCTAAAAACCTGATGGTTAAACACAGCGAAGAATACAAAAAGCCAGACGATCATTCGACTATGAACAAAGCGCTGCTCGAGCAATCTCTATTCAAGCAGTAACACCTAGGTAAAAAAATGACCGGACAAGTTGTAGCACCACTGAACCGTAAGCACATCATCACAAGCATTAGCATTGCTGTTGCGGCGATTGCCTTTATCGGCATCTTGACTTACGGACTGACGCTTGATCAATCGAAAGTTCCCGCGGCGAATATCAACAAAACTGCAAATGCCTTTACTGTTTCATGGGTCCAGGGTAATGAGCACCTTCCATCAGCAGCGGGCGAAACCTTCAATCTAGAAAACTTCAAAGGTAGACCACTCGTATTAAACTTCTGGGCTAGCTGGTGTGTTGCATGCCGTGAAGAGGCAGTCGAGCTCGAAAAATTTTGGCTCAAACACAATAGCGCTGTTGCAGTGGTCGGCATTGCGATTCAAGATGATAAAGAAAGCGCAAAAAAATTCGCAGCCTACTTCGGGAAAACCTATATCCTTGGCCTGGATGTGGACGGAAAAGCCGCTATTGATTATGGAGTATCTGGTGTTCCGGAAACATTCTTGATCGATCGGAATGGCATCATTCGTCATAAAGAAATCGGCCCGGTAACCGCTAAAATGCTCGCCGATCACCTGGAAAAAATTCTCTAAAACAAAACGACTCACCAGCAAAAGGCTGAATCTGAGTCGTAAAATCTTTATGACTTTTCTACGATTAAGACTGAGTTTTAATCCAGCCAGTGATGTCCATGACAAAACCAATGGTATATGCGGCGATTAAAAACGGAGCTACTAGCCCGACAAAAACCAAAATCGGCAAAAATGTGATTAAATCTTCGAATGACTCTACTTGCAAATCTTCCCGACTAAACATCATAGCTTATCAGCTCCACAGAAGAGGGACGTCAATCATTAGTGACATATTAATTCAGCCAGGAGACGATAGCATAAATTAACCTAAACGTCACTCAGACCGTGAAACAGCTATCATCCTGAAATAAAAGATAAAATCACTTAAAAACTGGAAACCCTGTGGCGCAAATTTTTTGCTCCACAGGAAGTCTTGGCCTTAGCCAATCACCACTGACCAACAACTTTTTTGATTGTCCGACAAAGACCAGTGCTACGGTCCCCACCGTGACGAATGATGCTGCTTGCGATCGGGAAAGAACGGGTGCCTCCGATTCGGTCTTTTATTTCCCGTACCATGATGTCTTTTAGTTTTTCAACTTCGTAACAAGGATGCTTCGGTGCAGCATGTGCTAAGCCAACTCCAGAGTCATCGGTAAGGAATATGTATTTACCACCAGTCATAAGTGCTGTCGCTCGCATCATCACTTCTGCAGTATCCATCACACCACTTGCTGCAACCGGGAACACGTTAACACCGGCATCGGCTAGCTTTTCGACCGCTAAGAATGTGCTTTGCATTTCGCTCATGTGAGCCGGAGCATCCGCGATTAGAAACATCATACGGGCTGAGTCATTGTTACTATTCCAATCTAGGCGAACGAACGCTTCTTCAAGAGCTTCGTGTACCGCTTCTGGGTAGTCACCACCACCGTTTGCTGATTGACGGCTGATAAACTCCTGCACTTCGTTTACTTCAGAGGTAAAATTCAGACCGCGAGTAACGTATTCATCTCCTTGATCCCTATAGACGATGAATGCGTATTCTTTTTTAACACCTGGGTAGCTTTTGTTTACTTCAGTAACGATCGACTCAAATTCATTTTTAAGGTACTCAAGTTCGTCACCCATACTACCTGTTGTATCAACAACGAAAGCAAGTTGCAGCGCTGAGTGTCGACGGGTATCGGCCTTCTTCACAGAACTCGACCAGTTTTTCTTTGAAAAACTCGCGACGTTTGCAGACACTAGCTCGCTGCTATCCCAAAACCTATGAAAAACCTTCATATCATCCGCATCGGGTTTGTAGAAACCTTGCTATCGATCAACTTCGACGCCAAGGAGTCGTGATTGCGGTGGGAGGCGCTAGTGAGTTAGAAAACTTCTCTACTGAGTCGGTCGTTCAAAATGACGAGTCAACAGACGATTTGCACGCTGTATTTTTGTCAAAAATTTCTGAGCTCAATGCAAACCAACAAGAGATTCTCCGACTTCGCTACCAACACGATATGTCCTACAAAGAAATCAGCGGTGTCACAGGTCATTCGGTTTCCAACGTCGGGGTTATAGTTCATGAGGCCATGCGCAAACTAAAAAAAATGTTGAATGCTGATAATATGTCACTTCAACAAAAGGCAACTCAACATGAATGATCAAATCAACGAAAATTTTTGTGACTTAGAAAAGTCCATAAAAAAAGCTCTTTCCCGAGAAAAACAAACAGGACTTAACGCTTCGCAGCTCAATTCATTGCATCTAATGATAAGCAAAGGCGAGCATGCCAGTGCGAAAGTCCGGCCCCGTTTTCTTAACTGGCTAATCCCATCATCCATTCTCGCAACAGCAATGATTGCGTTCATGGTCTTTGACCGATTCCCTAGCTCAGAAACCTTATCGACCGAAACGTCTGCTCAATGGGAACATTCACCGAGTGGAAAGGTTGCCTCAAAGTCGCAGGAGCCAGAACAAAAAAAGATCCTGGCTGTTAAAAAGGATGTAGCGCCACTAATCACATCCGCTGCTGCACCAGCTCAGATTGTCGTGGAACGCAAAGCGGAAAAGAACGAAAGTGAAAGAAACCGTGCAGGACCAAAACTAGCAAAGCCGACTCCAGCGAAACCATCAAAAGAAAAATCTTGGGAATCTAATAGTGCTCCTGCCCAGAAGAAATCAACTTCACTAGGTCTCGCTGGCACAACCTCAGGTGCCGACAGCGCGTCATTCGGCAGCGCTGCCGACTCAGCAAAAGTGGAAGAGCAACCAGGATCTGGAGCAGCAAGCAAACTCGCCACTTCCTTAAAAAAGAGCGATGCTAAAGGTAAAGCCATGACTGCAGCAGTGTCGATTGTTACTATGTCTGACGTATCTCCAGATATCTCGAATCGTATAAAAATGAATGTCAGCAGGCTTGCTGTTTGTAATCTTGTGGCATCAACTTGGAATTTGAGTTTCAAGGTTTCAAAGTCTGGGAAAATCGAAGTGACAAAAATCGGATCGGAACATGGCGGGACCGATTTACAAGCGAAGTGTCTTACTAAAGAATTAAATGACTGGAACATCGGTTCAAACTCAGTGAGGCCGATCGATTTAAAGATAAAGTTCTCAGGTCAATCAAACTAAGATTATTTCAGATCATACTTCTTGCTGTGGATCGCATACGAAGGATAGCTCGGAATCTTGTCGAGTGACTGAGCAATAACGGAAAATTTATATTCTACTGTCGGATCAAGGAATTGATCTTGAATTGAATACTGCTTCGTCCCACCTGGGATTGCCTTTGAGTTCCAAACACTGGCACCAGTCGTCGCATTCCAAACATAGATCTGCCAAACATAGTCCTGAATCTCACCGAATGGATTACCTAGCAGCATAACTCGCTTAGTCGATTTATCATATGCTGCAGTGATTGCTGCCGGCTTCACATTTGGAAAGACATAAGGAAACTCGATATAAGACGGTGCCGACAGTGAGCCAAATGCTAGTTGAAAGAAGATTGTCTCATGAGCACGTGGAAGTTTGGCCGAAGGCAACACAATCTTCTTTGCGAAGATGCGGTCGGAGGAATTTGAGTCTTCGCTAATACCATCGTCCATCAGTTGGCGATTCCAAAGTTGGATTTGTGGATTCCCGTCAGCATCATATGCAATGTAAGTCGAAGAATTGAGAAGTGATGGCGCACCACGAATCTGAACGGCCAATGGTACAAAGCTGTCGTTGATTTTGATTGTGAATTTCAAAGTTGTCTCGTTGCCGGTACCATCCTCTATTGGTTTCAGTTCAAACTGAACTGCAATCCAATCAGCACCTTCTTTGAAATAGAGATCAGTGTCTGTTTCGCCTGGAGCGGTGTCATTAAATAGATCACCGTTAGCATCGCCGTCGAATACGTCGAGGACGCCGTTACCGTTGTCATCTGGATCGAGAACATTGACAATACCATCGCCATCGATATCTGGGTCTTTTTCGTTTGCAATGCCGTCTAAGTCTTGATCGATAGCTGAGCTTGGAGCGAGGTTCAGCGCAGCACCGCCACCAATACTAACAGAACCATCTGGAATGCCATCACCGTCCATATCGGAAGCCAGATCGTTCATGACTGTCAGGCCATTAAAATCTTGAAACGTGACTATTGGACCGTTATTAATCAATTTTGGAATAACAGGACGTCCAAATTTCACGAACTGTTTGATTGTCTTTTCTGCGGTGCCAGGAACGGAAAGTACTGACTGCAGGATATAGTCTGGTGTAAAAAGTGCTATCGTTTGTGAAAGATTCGTCTTCACTTTCGACAGTGTATACAAACCCGCGTTATCGACTTCACCAACTCGCGCAATTCCAGTATCACGCTCAAACGATGCAATCACCCAGCCTTGCATCTGCGCTTGGCTTCCACTCTTGCTGGCAATTGATCCGCGTAAATCATTTAAATCGCCGCAAAGTGCACAAGGTACCGATTCAGTGTCACCGGCTCCACCGCAAGACGATAGAGTTAGCGTTACCAAAGTCGAAGCAAAAATTTTGGAGATGTTTCGCACGCTTCATCCTTGTTTGTTTCTACACAGTTTGGGCTACTTTATTCCCGTATAGAAAACGTCCTATTTGTAATCGGCAATTTGCTTAAAGAATTTAGTGGAGAGATTTTAGAACACCACTTTTACCAGCACCCTTGCGTCAAAACGTGTTTTTTGACAAATTGAAAAAGACGCTACATTTGTCATTTTCTTTCAGTAGAAGGTCCGTTTTTTGACGACACCACGCTTCACCCATATTAATGAAGACTTCATTTGCGAGCATTGCGGTCGGCAAGTGTCGGCGCGCAAGAAAAGCTGCCGCAATCACTGCCCTTTCTGCTTAACTTCTAAGCACGTCGATCTAAATCCTGGTGATCGGGCAAATCCCTGCATGGGACTCTTGAAGGCCTATGGCTATGACCTCTCTAGTTCTAAAGGCCTAGTTTTACTATTTAAATGTGCGACATGTGGTGCAGAAACAAGAAACGTTGCGGCCCATGAAGACCTCGTCGATCCGGACGATTACGATTTAATTCTATCGCTTAAACCGAAGCTAAAAGACTGAAATTTAAGAATAAAATAATTCCTCGTCAACTGTTGACATAACGCCAGACCCCAAATAGATTCACGCACGCCTGATGGCATCATGATGCTGCCAGAGAGACATGTGGGCAATCGCTTGCTGAATACTTGTGCAAACAAATACCAGCTGGAGGAAAGTCCGGACTTCATAGGGCAGGATGCTGGCTAACGGCCAGGCAGGGAAACCTGACGGAAAGTGCAACAGAAAACAAACCGCTTCCGACTTCGCTAAAGCTTCGTCGGACAAGCCCTCTTTAATGAGACTTGTTCGCCATAGCCGCAGGCGAAGGCGAAAGTAAGGATGAAACGGTGAGGTAAGAGCTCACCAGCAGTCTGGCAACAGGCTGGCTTGGCAAACCCCATCCGAAGCAAGACCAAATAGAGGAAGACGCTGAATCACCATTCAGCAAAAGCTCGCTCCGGCTTCTTCCTGGGTAGGTCGCTCGAGGTTACTGGTAACAGTAATCCCAGATAAATGATTGCCGCCTCTGAATTTCAGAGGAGACAGAATCCGGCTTACAGCAGGTCTCTCTAGCAAAGTTATGTTGCCATCAGGATTTTTGAACACCTTTCGAGACATTCATGCCATTAAAAAATCTAGATCCTTTCGCTAGTCAGTTGAAAAACTTGAATCCGGGGATCAACCCCTACGTAGCTCTAATGGCCACCGGCATCGAAGATGGGAATATCCCTGTAGCATGCGGTGAAATGCTTAAAGACTTTCCGGGCAAATGGCGCGAAAAGATCGCCGGTTTCTATAAAAGACCAGCTCCATTTAAAAAACTTGTTGTCGAGATCGGCTGTCATAAAGGCCACGTGCTTTGCAAAATGGCTGCAGAACATCCAGACACTGCATTTATCGGCATCGACATTACCTACAAAAGAGTCGTCGGCACAGCTGAGCGCGCCCAGAAAATGGGGCTCAAAAACGTATTCACAGTTTTAGCAAACGCTAAAGCTATCGATATGATTTTCACACCCGGTGAAATTGACGGCGTATTGATATTCTTTCCCGATCCATGGATCAAAAAGAAACGCCAAGCGAAAAACCGCTTAGTAGACGTTGAATTTTGTAAAATTCTCGAACCGCTTTTAAGTTCTGAAGCGTTCTGTTGGTTTAAAACAGATCAAAAAATATATTTCGACCAAGCGCAAAACGCATTCGCAGAGAACGCCTTCCAAGCTCAAACTCAGCCCTGCGAAATCACTGGCAATGCATATACCAGTATTTTCGAGCAGAGATTCACGGAGCAAAATCTGCCGACCTACGGAAGCAAGTGGCTAAGATCGTCGCAAAAGTTTATGGCAAACTGATAGGCAACATTGGAGCAGCGTTTTTGCTGCTCTTTATGTTAATATATATGGATCATTGACTCTTTTCACGCAAGCATACTGACCTGATTCATGGGATTTTTTTTTAAATCATGACTGAAGAAAAAAAGACAATCACCTTTCTTAAAAGCGACAAGCGTTCACTCACCAGCACGCTTGATGCCGATATTTTTCTGCGTAATCCAGAAGCTTTAAAAGACCATATAAATTCAGTTGCGGCAGTTGATGCAAAAGCTGAAGTTCAAAACCCTGAAAAACCTGCGACCAGGGTAACCAGTTTGGACAGCTTTCTGACCAAGTCTCCTCAACCTTCCTTGTCTTTCAAGAAGCAAGGGGAGCCGGCGTTTGAATCTGAAGGAAATGTGAAAGCATTTGCTCGTCCAAAAGAAAATAAGTCGCGGAAAAAGTAGGAGATCGACTTCCCATTGGACCCGGAAACGAATACGTTCGTTAATTGTGAAACAGAGCTCTTCTCTGTCGATCCAACAAAAATCGAAGACACTGCCAATTTCATTTGCAGGTCTTTAGGCTTTGAGAACTGGGAACTCAGCATCTCATTTGTCGAATCTGAAGAGATTCGCCGCCTCAATAAAGAATTTCGCAATATCGACAAATCAACAGACGTCTTGTCTTTTCCGCAGCAGGAATGGGACGAACCAGTGACGCTGGAACATCCTTTTAAACAGCCAAAAACAAAAACGCCGATTCCGTTCATGCTTGGCGATTTAGTTATTTCACTCGACGATGCTCACGCCAATGCGAAAGACATCGGACATGGGCTAGACCGGGAAGCCGGCTTTTTATTAGTGCATGGTATTCTTCATCTTTGCGGTCATGACCACATGGAAGCAGACGAAGAGGAACTCATGACCTCACAACAACGCAAGTTGATGGAAAAGATGAGCCGCGATTTTTCGACACCTCTTTGGGAGCAAGGCGTCTCAGCTGATGCAGTCGGGAGCATTCAATGAATACCGACTTATCGCTTTACACAACCGAATTTTTAGTTATCGGCGGTTGCTTGGTACTGTCGGCGCTATTTTCAGCTTCGGAAACAGCAATCACTTCCCTAGGTAATCTAAGAGCTAAGCATCTGGTTGATCAAAACAATGGCTCGATGCGCCAATTAAATCTCTGGCTGCATCAACCTGGGCGTGTTTTGGCGACTATTCTTATTTTCAACAACGTCGTCAACATCCTTGCGTCTGCAGTTGCCACCAACTTAGCGTCGCAAATGTTCCAAAGCAACGCTCTCGGTATCGCTACCGGTACCATGACTTTCCTCGTCCTAGTATTTGGTGAGGTCGTTCCAAAAGCATTTGGAAAAGCGCACGCAGAAACAATGGCGCTACCAGCTCTAAATTTTATTTATTTTATCTACGTCTGTATTTCACCGATCGCCATTGCTTTCGCTGAGTTTGCCAATTGGATTGTCAAAAGCTTAGGTGGCAAACGTACCGAGTCACCACCAATTACCGAAGAAGAACTCGAGTTTTTGGTAAACGTCGGTGAGCGTGCCGGGGTTCTTGAAGAATCTAAGAAAGACATGATTGTCGGTGTATTTGAATTCGACGAAACAAAAGTTCGCGAAATCATGACGCCACGTCCCGATGTCAAATGGTTGCGTATCGATAGCACCTTCGACGACGCGGCGAAGCTGGCATTAGAAAGTGGACTTTCACGACTTCCAATTTGTGATATGCAAGGTATCGATCACATCATCGCAATCCTACTCGTAAAAGATCTCCTCAAAGTCGCTCGCGCCGGTGAGTCTGCCATCAAAAACTTCCGCCTTAAGCCGTTTATGCGGGAACCTTTCTTTATCCCCGAATCCAAGCTGATCATGGATGTTTTCAAGGATCTTAAGCGCACTAAAAATCATATCGCAGTAGTTATCGATGAACACGGCGGTACAGCTGGTCTCGTAACTATGGAAGACATCTTGGAAGAGATCGTTGGTGAGATTCAAGATGAATATGACTCTGAGGAAGCGGAAATCCTAGAACTCGAACCGGGCATTTATGATGTTGCTGGTTCGCACAATATCGATGAGTTCATGGAGTTTTTCGAACTCGAAGAAAATGACATCACAGAAAAGCCCGAAGAAGGCGTCGACACGATCGCTGGATGGATTACCTCACTCTTGGGGGAACTCCCGGAAGTTGGAAAAACAGTTCAAATTGGTCCACTCAACATGGAAGTTTCTGACATCGAAAGACAGCGCATCAGACGCGTTCGGGTCTCCAAAGTCATAGACCGCGGCATGGCGCAAGTTGTTCAGGAAATCTAAGCCCTCGAAATCGAGGGTTAAGTGCCTAATCTCAGAAATGATTAAATTATTTTGTGCCTTATGCCGATAAGCCTCCATGCGAGGTTTTGAAATGCGGTCTGTTTCAACCACTGCCCTGGTCGTCAGTATGTTCTGTGCGCTTGCAATTAGTTGCAATAACAGCGCATCAGTTCAAGGGCCTGCTGCGTCTAGTAAAGGTTCTGAAAAAGAGACTCTTGACGATAAAGAAGACTCAACAGCTAAACCTTTATCCTCAGCAAATGAGTCCGAAACGATTCCCACTGAATATCCACTTCTAGGTTTCAAGGCTAAAGGAACGACCTTCTGCAAGGAATCACTTCCAACTGAATCAGAAGTTGAAACAAAGCTTTCAGAAGCCAAACTGGAGATAAAAAGAGTTTCTGTCAAAGTGAACTGCTATCAGCAATCCGGACCATTCGGCTCTGGTAAGTGCAATCAAGCCGAGTTTGACCAAAAGATAAATTCGGAAAGTCTCGGCACGATCGTATTCACCCGCGCCACACCTGAAGATCTAAGCAAAATGAAAAAAGACGGTCACAAGCCACCAGCTTACGCAATTCTTGCTTCGAAAGTTGTCACTCACAAAGGTAAAGAGTTCAAATTTTCAAATCCACTGCCGATTTTTCCATGGCCAGCAGTGAAAGCTAGATATGACGTTATTGAAGACGAAGAACAAGTATTTACAGCTGACGTCACAGGCGAAAAGAATGTCTCTATTTCAGTGGCTATTAAGATGGTTGATAGCACTGAGAATACTGTGACCTTGCAGTTTACATCGACAATCAACGGCAGTGAGGAGCGCAGCCTTTACGACAAATTCCCAGTACCTCGCATGGCAATCTATACCATCAATACCGACACCCGAGATGTTAGGTCTTTTGATTCAACTGATTGGTTCTATGACAAAGAATGCCCGCACAATGGTCAATCTAGTCTAAGCTACAAATTGTGTTCGAAGGAAAAACTGAAAGAAAAGACTCAGGAAAGCTTCGACTGTAATTAGATTCTGCTGAAAAAGGCTAAAGCTTTTTTCAGCAGAATCGTGTCCTGACGAGCAAAGCGAGGAAGGATCTTCCCCGCGCTACCGCAAACTCACTTTGGAAAAATAGTAGAGTTAAATTAAATTGACTTCGGATGTAATTCGCAAAAGATCCTTCGCTTTCAGCTCAGGACACGTCGCTCGCGCTTTCGCGCCAGCGACCCACTAGGATGACACTCCCACCAACCGCGAGCGCAGATTAATCACACGTGTTGCAGCGTCTCTCAAACGACGGTCAAAAGACGCGCTCTTTGCAGCTGCCGCAGTTAAAGCATCATAAGCAGCTTGGCACTTATCAAGATCTCGACACACCAAGACCATATCAATGCCCGCCGCTACAGCTTCGATGATCGATTGCAACCACGGACCACGGTCTTGCGGTAGTGCACCCATATTCATATCATCGCTAACCACTACACCTTCAAACCCCATTTCACCACGCAACAATCCACCAATCACCTTAGGTGAGCGACTGGCTTCTTCGTGCGCTAACTGCGGATAGATGCAATGTGACACCATGACCATCGAGGCATGATCGAGAAGTGCTCTAAAAGGTACGAGTTCGCGGTCATAGAGTGTTTTTAAAGGAAGGTCGACAATAGCTTTTCCGACATGTGTATCAACTTGTGCATCGCCCTGACCTGGAAAATGCTTCAAACAACCCAACACGCCGGTCGACTGCATCGCTTTTAGAAATGCCCCTGCTCTTCGGCAGACTGGATCGACATCGGTTCCAAAAGCGCGGTCGCCGATGGCGATATTTGCAGGCTCAGTCAGAATATCGAGAACTGGCGCAAAATTTACATTTATTCCAAGTCCGAGAAGAGCTTCTCCAACCGAGGTAGCATAGGAGGCAATCGCTGAAAGTGCTTCGTCACTGATGCCGCCATCAGCTAAACACATTGCCGGTCCTTTGTTCGGAAAATTCGGATCTTTGATCCGGCGGACGCGACCACCTTCTTGATCTATAGCAATGACTAAAGGCGGCTCGCCTTGTGGACGCAAGGACTGAAGCTCTTCAACGAGATCGACTGTCTCATAATAGTTGGGAGAAATATTGCGAGCGAATAGGGTCACACCGGATGGCGCAACTTTTCTGTAGAAAAATTTTTCCGCATCAGTAAGCGCTGTACTTTCGACTGCGCAAACTAATACGGAAGCTGCTGCATCACGCATTTAGGAAACCCTACTCGTCGATGATCTGGAGAATATAGCGTTTAGACAACTTAGCTGCAGCGCAGTTTAGAATCGTGCGAATTGCATCCGCTGTTCTTCCCTGTCTGCCAATCACTTTACCAATGTCTTCTTTTGCTACTTTTAGTTCGATGATGTTGGTCTGGTTGCCCGATATTTCACTGATTTCAATTCGTTCAACTTCGTCGACCAGTGCTTTGGCAATGAATCCAACCAGGTCCTTCATAGAAACCAGATCTTTAGAGACGTCCGAATCACCCATAGTTCACTTCCGTGTTCAATTGGAGTTACAACAAGTACACACATATCTGCCAGGCATCGAACACCTGTACTTCTAGAATATAAGTTTATAAGATATCTCGAAACAAGAAAAGGAGTCATTGGCGTGTCAGAGATTTCTAAGGAGCAGGTTTTCAACGGGAAATGCACCGAAGTTTTTTCGGGAATCAAGAAATTCGAAAAGTACCCTGATTATCTTCCAGGTGTTACTGGCATCAAAGTTCTCCCTGCCAAAAAATCAGGCTCGACCTGCCAAGTCCGATACGAACTGAAGCTTATTAAATCGTTTTTTTACACGCTCAATATGTTTGAGGAAGCGCCAAATAAAATTTGGTGGGATATGGACGATTCTAATATTATGAAATATTCCAACGGTTCCTGGGATCTTAGCGACGCCGGCAAAAGTAAGACAAAAGCGGTATACAAACTTGACGTAGGTTTTTCCGGCTTTGTTCCGCAAAAGATTGTCGATCAAATCGCCAAGGCTAATCTCGAACTTATGATGACCGGCTTTCAAAAATTGATCGACGATCTTGCCAAAGAAAAGACAACTTAAAGTGCTCTAAGATCCGATATATCGATCATAAAAGGGATGCCGTCCCAGCAACGGATTTGTGGAATATCTCCAAGCACCAAACCACCAAGTTTTGCGCCGCCTTTGAAAGCAGCCACAAGATCGGTCATAGGCTGCCACCAGTCTGAGCACCTATCCGCATCGTCTGGTCCGAACGGCATAGCTATACCAATTGACTCGACCATCCCAACCTTCAAGGGCACCATAGCTATTGGTGGCATCAGCTCTATGTCCACGGGCATTTTAGCCAGGCTATCCGTCCAGGCGCGAATGTTCCCAATCTCAGATAGAAACTCGGGACTCGCTACTTTCAGGACCAGATCCAGGTCCCTGCCCGCCTTCTTTTCGCGCCAGCACCTAAAATGCATACCCTCACCAATCAGGCTTAACCCAGGAACTTGACGCCCAGCTGCTAGCTTGACGAAAAGGTCCGCAACCCGGCCTCCATCGTAGGACCGAAAGAAAGCCTCTTTCAGGCGGCGTTTATCGATGTCTTTTTTAACTGTCATTACCGAATACTGTATCCGAAACCCTATCCCAAGGCACCAAAAAGTTTGGCAGAATCTCTATTCTCAGATGGGGGTTCATAAATTAAATTTGGCACATTTTCTCGATTTAGAGTATATTCCCGGGAAGTTGCTGTAGGTTCCCGCTGATATGTATATTCCTTGTGCGGCTGTTAGAGTTTTGCGGGATTAGGCGGTTTTTAAAGCGACCGACCCACCCAAAAATGCAAATTCTACCCGCCCGAAATAATTGGGAAAAACCAGCAATTACCGAACATCCTTTAGTGGCAAATCTCATGGTATGGGACTTGCTTAACAAATGGTAGGGGATCATCCCCGGGTTGAACGGTAGTTGTTGCTGATTAGTCACTGGAGGCTCTTAAATGCAAGGTAATTCTCAGAACGAAAACGTAGTGTCCCTGTTTGCTGCTAAGAACAAAGCTAAGGATGATGAGTCCAAAGTCGAAGTCAAAGCTGAAGATCAAGAATCTTTTTCCGATGTTATGGAACGTAACATGAAGAACAAAGAACGCATCGAGAAGGAAAGACTGAATGCAAATAAGTCTGTACTTCGGTCCTACAGAATTAAGCACTAAGACACCTTAGTGCCGTCATTGGGAACAGGCATGTTCCCACAAGCCCTTATCCATTTCCCTTATATATATGTTGTTGCAGTTGTTGTTGCTGGTTGTTACTGATGTTGAATCTGTTGAAGAAGTGGGCATACAAATGAATCAAGAATCTGATCCTAAATCAAAAAATGTTATCGAGTTATCTGGTTTTCGTAAGAAGAAAGATACTGCGGAAGAGTTCGGTCGTGGTCGCAATCCTCTTTATGTAAGCCATAGTACTGGAAAGATCTCAGGCTCTAAATCCGCTGAAACCGAAGGAGAGAACTTCGGAGACCGTTACTCACGGATCAAAGCAAGCCTCGAAAAGATCAATCGTCTCATGACAGAACTGAAGAAAATCTCTTCAACTGCCAGTGTCGAGTCGATTGAGTCTAAATCTCCTTCAGCGCCGACGTCAAAACAACGATAAATCCGCTCAACCCGGATCCTCCAATAAGCCAGCCCAGCGCTGGCTTATTTTTTTTGCCTGCCAAACCTTTTAAAAAATATACCGTTGTGGTAAATTATATCTTGAAATCATGCGGTTACAACTCAGCGTAAAGCCTTAGCTAAGATTTGGACAATAATTAGAATATCTAATTATTTCGGTTGCAGCAATTTTGAGACACGTCTATAACCAGCCCCGACAATGGTTAGATGTACTTCATATAAGCCGGAAATTGGTCTGGCGTTTCTACCGGGCACCTTAATGCTCGTCTATGAGGAAAAGTCGAATGAAAGCTTCTCGTTTTCTGTTCCTAGGTCTTTTTGTAGTTTCTTGTGGATCTGCTCCTGACAGCTCGCGACTAAACGCCGATACGGAAGCAATGCGCTACCCACTCGGTCCGGATCATTCAGTGACTCCTGGTGAAACTTGTCAACATCCCGACACCCTACGCTACCCTGAAAAAATTCCTTACTGCACTCGCGACGTTTCCACTGGTGAAAAAAACGCCATAATCAGAAACTACGACAAAACTTTCGGTTACCAAATTGGAAGCATGGCTCGTGGTGACTTCAAGATCGATCATTACATTCCACTCTGCATGGGCGGAAGCAACTCAACAAAGAATCTCTGGCCACAGCACAAAACTGTTTACGAAAAAACAGATCCACTCGAGCAAAAACTTTGCGAACTTATGGCAGCAGGGAAACTGCTCCAAAAAGATGCGATGGAAAAAATCCGCCGCGCAAAGAACAATCTAGATCAGGTTCCGGCAGTGCAAGCTGACATCGACGATCTATTGGCAAACGGTCGTTTCGCCCCTATCGAAGCGAACTAAGCTAGTTAGTATCTTAGTATCAAAATTTAAAAGCCTGCTTCATTGAAGCAGGCTTTTTCTATGTCTAATGTGCAAAAGTTTTAGCTTCTAGTGTAGTCCACTGACTCGTATTCAAATGTTCCATCATTGAAACACTTATAAGTTTCGCCTCTCGAAAACTCTGTGGTCGATGCGATGAGAGTATCGAACTGGCATTGATGCGATGAACCAGGCACAGCAATGTTTGATCCGTCAAAAATCTCGAAATTCAATCTGTTACGTTGAAGTTTCGAACTAAGTCTCAATCTCGGTTGGTTGGAATGAGGGCAAAAATGGGCGGCAATCAAGCTCTGTCCATCCATATGGTAAACAGTCAGAGCTTCTCCCCCGTTTGCAAAGATCCATCTCTCGACAATCGAACTGTCACACGCAATGGATGTGTACGAAACTGTATAAATCACTCCCTCAGAATTTTTTCCGCTCCAATGTCCTACAAGTAATTTCAAAGACGCAAAGGCTTGCGCGGGATTAACTTCACGTTCATTCATATCGACTCGATTTCGTTGTAATGTTGAAAGCCTGCTTCAATGAAGCAGGCTTTTTCTATGTTTAAAGAAATACGTAATCAGTCCGGGTGGACCCGGATTAAATAAATTAGTTTAGGATAGTCCAACGTTCAGATTGAACGATGCCGTTTGGACCCCTGCTGTTTGCGTAGAAGTAATCAAGTTTCAATTCTTGGCCAACCGCTACTGGAGTGATTGCTTTTGAAACCATCCACTCTTCTGTCCCAACTTTCGCGTCGCATGCAGCTGGATTGTGGCTGCCTTGGTCGATAGCTGATTCGATTTTAATTTTAACGAGTGGTGTATATTGTTGAACTGATCCACCGAGGTCAGGCGCATATACAGTTTCTACGACAGTTGCTTTAATTTCACATGATTCAAGGTAGGACGCTGAAGCTGCAGTTGCGGTAGAAAGAACTGCTAGTGCCAAAAGTAGGTTTTTCACGAAAATTCTCCGAAATAGGTAGTTATATTTGATTTATTTTTAACGGTATTCAGACTCAGATTTAGAAATACCACCACATTCTAAGAAACGTTAGCCCTGGCCAGCCAATCAAAGGGAAAACATTCTGCATACATGGCATTTTCTGGTCAGCCATCCCTCTGATATAATTATTGGTAATCCCAAGCAAATACATCGATTTCCTAAAGGTGAATCCTATGCGTCTGCGTATGTCTACCATTCTTATATCCAGTTTTTTTCTTACAAATATTTCATGCAGAACCTCCCAGGAAACACCGGGAAGTGAAGTCCAAGGTGCAGCTCCCAGCAGCAATCGCCTGCAACCATTAAATTTAGAAGCAGGAACCAAAGTCCTATACGAAATGCAGTTTCGGACCGCCAATGCTTGCGACCCGACAGTGGGCGCAAATTGGCAGAAGGATGCCTGCAACAAAAAGAAAGCACCAAAGATAACGTACCGTGCAAAAGGTATGTCATGCCCGAGTATCAACGAGCTTCGCCGCATCAAACTAGGGACGATCGATGATGCGATGGAAAATACAAATGACTTCCGTTCAGGTATCACAATCAAATACATCCAAGAAAAAGTCGGTGCAAACATGGTTTGGATCATGCCGATGTTTCCTAACAACGATATCGAAGATATTCCTCATGAGTGCGACGATCTAGGTTCACCTTACGCGGTCCGCGACTACATGCACGCCATGGGAACTCTTTCTAGACGCTGTATCGACCTTGGCCGCGACGAGTACTCAAATGAACCATGCTGGGCAAATGATGAATTCGACAGATTCATTCAAGACGCCCACAGCCGCGGAATCAAAGTCATGTTGGACGTTGCGTTCAATCACTTTGGTCACAATTACTTAATGTACGATTATGAAGAATACAAAACGATTGCAGAACGCGTGGCTGGTGGCGAAGATCTTGGCAAACTCTGGGACATTGACTCAACCTACGAACAAAACCTCCTTCGGCCGAGCCTTCTCGATACTGAAGCCAAACTTAAAGCGTTGGCGGCACGGGAGCCGGTCCATCAAGCAGCACTACAAAGCTTACAAACGAAATGTCCGAACCTAAGTGGCAGTAAACTTGTTATCGGTTACAACGTATGGCGCAATGCATTGCAAAACGAGAGGGTAAACTTTTCCTGCAATGAAGACGAACTAGAAGCACGCACACCGGGATTTTTCATGGGTAAGAACCGGCAGGACCCATCCACTGACCGGAAAAATTTCTTTACAAACAATTGGCGTGACGTGAAATTCCTTTACCACAACGAAGCCAATCCTCTAAAACAACACGAGATGATCAGAAACAGAGAATATCTGTTCCGCGTTATGAACTACTGGGTTGCTCGCGGTGTGGACGGTTTCCGTTTAGATCACGCAACGGATGGTGACAGCGGACTTTCGCACAACACCTGGCACTACATCATCTCGAAAGTTAATCACTATGCAGTAAAACGCGGTCAATCTCGGCCGATCTTTATGGCCGAAGAATTCCATGATCAACACGGTATGGACCGCGTTGTTGATTTCATGACCGAAGGCTATATATTTGGAATCAATGCACGGGGTGGCGGTGACAAGAACACTTCGTTTGTGGAAAATGTCCTCCGGGGTATGGAGCGGTTCCCCAACCACTCCTATACAATGACGGCTTTAGAAACCCACGACGAACCACGTTTGATGGCTGCCACTGGGTTCAATCATTGGACTGGCGCTGGATTCTGGGGTATCGGAGCCACGACGCGCTCGACACCGATGATTCTTATGGGGCAAGAGTTTGGCGAAAAATGGGGCCTAGGATTTAAAAAATCAGACTTCATTCGCGCTAGGTTCGAAGGCAGCAGCAACTGGTATCCAGACGGTGAAAAACTCCGTGCCTACTATCAAAAGATGATTAACGGCAGGCTTGCAAAAGAAAACCGCGCTCTTGTTAGCCAAAAATACCATTTCCTAAGAACAAAAAACAACACGCCAGACGATCGCATCTTTGCCCAAGTCAAATGGTCCGACGACTTGAATGTTGTGTTTGTGTTTCACAATCTTTGGGAACAAGATTCAAACCAAACATTCTTCATTCCACCTGATGTCGGCAACGCGATCGGCATGAAAGACGACATGAAATACAAAATGGTGGATATTATTTCGGGCCAAGTAAAGGGTGGATGCCGAACAGGTAAAGACATTAAATGGGAATTCCCAGTCTTACTAGACCGATCAACAAGGGCTCAATGGCTAAGACTTGAAACCTGCAACTAGTACAAATCTGTATGTTTGGCTAAAACATCTTGAATTCGGGCTGCGATAACTTCGTGGCCCTTGTCATTTGGTAGCAAGATTTCATTCAGCAACTCAGGTTTGTCCCAGACGTCGACCATAATATCATCGACCCAGAGCACTCCGTGCGCTTTTACGACATCTTTCACAGCCATCTCCCAATTATCACCCACCATCGGTGGAACAACCGAAAGATAGACGACTGCCGCGCCAGTGGCTTGTAGCGAAGAAAAAATCGTAGCGAGATTATCGATAGTCTCTTTTAGATCGATCTGCTTATTCAAATCTTCCGTGCCTAGAGTTACCAACACATAATTTGGATTTAACGCGGTCGCAGTCTCAAGCCTTGCGATAGCGCTGACAGTGGTCTCCCCGGCAACAGTTAGGTCTTGTACATCTGAGTTGGTCAGTTTGGAGAGATAGTTTGGAAAAGTAAGGACGCTCTGCCCATCTTGTCTAGATAGAGAATCACCAAAAGCAACTACAACTTTTCCGTTTTGGCTAGAAAAATTTGTTAGGCTGCTGCCTTCCTTACTACCAAACATTGTGAAGTAGATACCTACGAGAACTACCGCGCTAATCACTATCAAAGCAGTTGTTTTGGAGTTCATGTCTCGGTCCTTACTGTTTAACTTGCGCTACGTACGCTAGATTTCGATAGTACTGGTCTAAATCCAGCCCATAGCCAATGACAAACTCTTTTGAAATTTCAAAACCGATGTAATCTATCGAGTGGTGCATCTGATGGGCTTCGGGCTTTGAAAGAAAAGACGCAACTTTCAAACTTTTTGGTCCGCGAACATTTAATGCTTCGATTAAATAATCAATTGTGTGACCGGTATCGATGATATCTTCCACTAGAAGAACATTCTTGCCTTTTATATCAGCGGTTAAATCATAGGTTAGCCGTACCGCACCGGTAGATTTTGTGCCTGAATAGCTTGAAACGCCGATGAACTCTACTGATACGGGCAAGTCGATGCTGCGGACGAGATCAGCAACGAAGATAAACGCTCCTTTAAGAACGCCGATAACAACTAGGCTCTCGCCCGCATAGTCTTTCGTAATCTTTGCGCCGAGTTCCTCGACGCGTTTTTTAATCTTTGCCTGGTCAAAAAGAGGGACATATTTCAGTTCTTTAGTCATTGTCTACTCCAAGAATATTCTTTATCAATTGATGTAATCGGCCACGGCTTTCGGAAGCAAGCTCAACGACATCCTCGTGATCAAGAACGCCACCTAGACCCCCTGCCATGTTTGTGACAAAAGATAGAGCTGCCACTTTCAAATTAAGTTGTCTAGCAGCGATGGTCTCAATCACAGTACTCATCCCAACGACATGAGCACCCAACCGAGATAACATCTCCGTCTCGGATGGTGATTCGTAACTCGGTCCTAAAACACCTGCGTAAACACCTTCAATAATAGGCTCTCGCTTTAAGATTTTTTGTCGCCAAATTTTGTCGTAAGCGTTACCCATATCGACAAAGACTTGGCCCAAAGCTCTCGCGTCAGCTCCGACTAAACAGTTCTGACCGGTAAAATTGATGTGATCTTTAATCAGTACGACTGTGCCTGGCTTTATTGTTGGGTCTACACTTCCTGCTGCGTTCGTTAACAAAACGCGTTGAATGCCGAGAGTCGACATCACACGAATTGGGAAAACAACCTCTGCCGGTGTGTATCCCTCATACAAATGCACTCGGCCGGTAAGTACACAAATTTCTTTACCGCCCAATTCACCAATCACGAGACTCGCACCGTGACCCTCTACTTTTGGTACTGGCATACTGCCAATAGCCGAAAGGTCGACTTCGATCGTTTTGCTAAGATTTTTTTCAAATCCTTTAAACCCGGAGCCCAAGACAACCAAAGTATCAGGGAGTGTTTCTCGTCCAGTCTGTTTCTTTAGAATTTCAGCTGCTGATTCTAAATCTTTCCAGATTTGTGGTTGTTTCATTAGAGTCTCTCCGCAATCAAAGTAACTGGGGTTGGTGCCTGCTTCTGCACCTTATAGGACGCTTTCACAATATCTTTCGCGCGTTTAACTTTCGTCTGGTCGTTACCATGGATTTCAGCAAGAACATCGCCTTTATTAATCTTAGCACCAACACGCTTAAGGTCAGAGAGCCCGACTGCAAAGTCAATTTTGTCGGTGACCCGCATGCGACCGCCGCCTAGTTCAATGACTGCGATACCGAGCGCTCTAGTATCGATCTCACCAAGAAAACCATCTTGGTCAGCAAGTATAGTCTCGCGGATCTTCGCTGAAATCAAAGCCGACGGCTTGCGTATTAACTCGATATTTCCACCCTGGGTCTGTACGACTTTTTCAAACATCTCATAGGCCGCACCTGACTTTAGATGGGAGTTCAGAGATTTCATGACTTCATCCCTCTTACGATGAGGATGAGCAAGTAGAACCATCTCCGCCACAAGTTCTAGAGTCAGCTCGACAGTATCAGCCGGGCCTTTGCCTTGCAGAATTTCCACACATTCATATATCTCCAGAGCGTTCCCGGCAAATGGTCCAAGCGGAGACCCCATGTCTGTGAGCAAACAACGCATATTGACACCGCACTGCTCGCCAACTCGTTTCAGCCAAACAGCCAGATTGCGAGCGTCTTCATATTTTTGCATGAATGCCCCCGATCCGAACTTCACGTCCATGACCAGATGTCCGATACCTTCAGCCAGTTTTTTCGAAAGAATCGATCCGACTATCAAAGGAATCGATTCAACGGTCGCCGTCACGTCGCGCAAGGCATAGAGGCGACGGTCTAAACGAGCGACCGTATCGGTTTGCCCCATAAACACACCGCCAATACTGTCTAGTTGCTTGCGGATTTGTTCTGGGGTTAAAAAAACATTCACACCGATGGCTTCGAGTTTATCTAACGTGCCGCCGGTGTGACCGAGACCGCGGCCTGCTATCATTGGAACTTTGAGGCCTTCAAGTACGCAGAGCGGTAAAAGAACAATCGACGTTTTATCGCCGATGCCACCAGTGCTGTGTTTGTCGATGATTGTATTTTTATCGAATGGCCATTTAAAGATCTCACCCGAGTCACGCATGACCTCAGTCAACGACGCCGTCTCTTCGTGCGTCATACCTTTTAAAAAAATAGCCATAAGCATGGCGGAGACTTGATAGTCAGCGACTTGACCTTCCAAGAACCCGTTAAAGAAACCTGCGATTTCTTGGCCGTTGAGAATCCCACCGTCACGTTTCTTTCTAATAATTTCCTGAGGGATCAAGGTAATCTCGTCGCGCATGAGGTAAAAAGTCTGGTTTATCATTTTTAGTGAAGAATTATAGCAAATCCCACCTTATTTTAAGAATTGACCTGCCATACTCAGCGATCTGGAGAAATTAGCTCTTCCTAGCTCTCCAAGTGGCAGCGCTGGCATGGTGTGGCTTAAAATAGTCATACTGACTATGGCCATTCTATTAATTTCATTAAAAAAATATAGATATTTAATATGTTTTAAGATTGACAACACCGAAAAATTGTGCAAAATTTGGCCCCCTCTGAAACGAACAAAAAACGGTGTTTGTATGTGGACCAAACCCCATAGACAAGGACGCATGCATGAGTATTGAAATTTCAAAAGAGTACATCTCAAACAAGGTGAAAAGACTGCCTCCG
>CAMAXT010000037.1 GCA_945862295.1 Pseudobacteriovorax antillogorgiicola | reverse complement strand
CACACGGCATCCCCGTGAAAAGGAATTTTAAGGACCTTTTAACAGTGTCCTTACGGATCTAGCTAGTAAGGACTATGCCGAGTCAGCAAAAATATTTTGCAATAGCAAGATTTTCATTCGGATGTGATTCGGGGCAGATCCTTCGCCTGTGGCTCAGGACACGATTTTGCTGGAAAAGGCTTTAGCCTTTTTCAGCAAAATCTAATTAATGGATACTCATTTGCCTGCAGCAGGTTGACCTGCAATCAATCTTAACAAAGAACTATGAATGCTAATGTTAGATGCGACAGCTGTCCGACCATAAATAGTTTTTTTTCCATGAAAGTCTGTGAAAATTCCACCCGCAGCTTCGATGATAGGTTTGATGGCAGCGATATCCCATGCATTTAGTTCTGCCTCAACTATGAAATCGGCCCGTCCAGATGCAACTAACGCAAACGCGTAGGCATCAGGAATTCCTAAGGTCGACGCTGCAGCCGCACTTATTTTTCCAAAAAGATCGGGCCGTCCAATTGCACGAAAATAGTCTACTGAGGCACAAACAAATGTGCTCCTATCGATAGTGTTGTTGTGTGATACGGTTATTTTTCGACTTGTTTGATTCGAGTTGTCCCAAAAAGCGCCGTAACCGGGTGCGCCGAAATACGTCTCGTTTAAAGCCGGAAAATGCATAACACCAGCCACTGTTTCGTTTGTTGACTCGATGCCTATCAATACGGAAAAAAAGGCATACCTTTAAGAAACGAAGCGGTGCCATCGATCGGATCGACGATCCACCGATATTTTTGCGCCTTATCTGATCTCAGATTCTTTTCGCCTGTTTCTTCACCTAAAATAGAGTCTTGTGGATACCTCAGGCCTATCTCGCCAAACAAAAAATCTTCTACTGCTCGATCAGCCATTGAGACCGGAGTGTTGTCTAGTTTATAGGTACATTGCAAATCCTTACGGAAGTAGGAAAGTGCAATCTCACCCGCTTTTTTCGCCATAGTATGAGCAAAGAAAAGTCTTTCCTTAATTTCTGACAGATTGTGCTCAATCGTTTTCACAAAACTCCAAGAGACGTCGAACTAATAGTTAAGTATGTTTTCTAGGCAAGAAATCAGTGCGATATTTTGATGTTTAGTGCCGACAGTAACTCGTGCACCTAAGTCCTGTCCTGTTAGTAAAGCGCGAATGTATATTCCCTTTTCTGTTAATTTTTCGAAGATAGACGAAGATACCTTTGGTACCCAGAGGAAATTTGTCGATGTCTCTTCTAGAGAAAACCCCAGTCTGCGCAGTTCTGAAAAAAGGAGTCTGCGTTCCGACCGGATCGATTCTAAAGTAGAAGCGAGGTAATTTCTATCTTGCAGTGCAGCTGTACCAGCAACCGAAGCCAGGCGATCAACCGTATAAACTCCCCGTACTTTTCTGAGGTGATTGATAATCTCTGGTCTAGCCAAAATAAAGCCAATCCGCAAACCAGCTAGACCGTATGCTTTGCTGAGCGTGCGAAGAATCATTAGATCCGGTTTTATGGTTAAAAGGTCAACAACTGAATCACCAGAAAACTCCACATAGGCTTCATCAACAAGAAGTGGTCCTCGCCATTCCGCAATGGTACTTCGATTAAGAATCTTACCGCACGGAGAATTTGGTCGGGCGAGAATCGTCAATTTGGTGTCTTTGCCTGCAAGAGCCGGCGAGATATCTCCAAATGAAACTGCGTCAACTTTTACGCCTAATAATGCAGCGAAAGTGGCATAAAACGGATATGTTTGGTTTAGAGTAGTAATATGGTCACCAACTGCCAGCATCGCCCGCATCACAACTGACAAGCCTTCGTCACCTCCATTGCATGCAAGGATGCATTCAGGATCGACGCCGTATACTTCTGCAGCAGCCCTGCAAAGCGTATTGGCATCTGGTTCTGGATAACGGTTTAGATCAAAAAGATTGGCTGTTATTGCTGCCTTCACTTTTGGAGACGGAGGAAAAGGCAACTCATTAGTGTTCAACTTCGCTAGCCATTTTAAAGGCTGGATACCAGGACGGTATCCAGATGAATTTAAGACTGATTCTAAAATAAAATCATCCATTTAGTCCTCGCTCAATGCGTCTAATATTAATAGCAGACGCATGTCCTTCGAGACCTTCTATAATAGCAAGAGCGCTTGCATCGGCGAGCATCTGTTCGTCGACATCTGTTGCATCAATACGAGTTTGAACGCGCAAGAAGTTTAAGACACTGAGAGCCCCGTATCGTCGCGCAGCTCCTCCGGTTGGTAAAACATGATTTGGACCAATGCCGTAATCTCCAAGGGCTTCAGCCGCCATAGATCCGATGAAGATTGTCCCATAGTTAGTAAATAAACCTGCGCAGTCCGGAGCATTTGCAACTTGCACACTCAAGTGCTCTGGAGCCAAATCATTGGTTAGTTCAGCCGCTTCAGCCAAATCATTAACCAACACACAGAAACCGTTGGTCAAAGCTTCGCGAGCAGTTTGACTTGTCGAAAGTTCAGAAAGCTGAATGCTCAGAACACGGTTTAGTTTATCTAGGTCGAAGTCTTTGACTGCGATGAGAACGGGCCAGGCATCTGTATCGTGTTCAGCTTGTGCTATGAGATCTGCAGCGACGAACTCGATGTCAGCGAATCTATCCGCAATGACAACGAGCTCAGTCGGGCCAGCAGGAAGATCCATTCTGATACTACCATTTAAAAGTTGCTTAGCAGCGCTGACCCAGCGATTTCCTGGGCCAGTGATGACGTCGCGGCTCTTAACGCCGTTGTACCCGAAGCTCATTGCTGCGACGGCCTGAACACCTCCTAAACCGATGACACAATTCGCTCCGCAAAGCGCTGCAGCTGCCAAAATAATATCTGAAGGCCGTGGGCAGCAAATGACTATGTCTTCTACTCCCGCAGCTTTTGCGGAAAGAGCTGTCATAAGTAAACTACTAGGTAGAGGATACCGTCCACCGGGGACGTAACAACCGACTCGTTCCACAGGGAAAAGTCTGTGAGAAAGCTTTGCTCCATTGGTCTCTACTAATACATCAGAGAAAGCGCTGCGCTGTGCTTGGGCAAAAGCACTGATTCTAGACATCGACCTTTCCAATAAATTTTTTATGCCTGAATTCAAATTCTTTAAAGCGTAAAGTAGATCAGTCTGATCGTAGACTTTTCCTGATTCACCGAAATCGACGGCAAACTGCTTTATCGCAGAATCACCACCGGCTTTGATTTTTGCTAAAATATCTTCAGCAGCAGTGAGAGTGTCTAAGTCGACAAATGAGCGCTTCGCCGCCCTTTTTCTCGCTTCTGTTAGCTTGATGGAACGAAGTATATTCTCATTTTTCACGGTGTTTGCTCCTGAGTGTCCCGTCTAAGTTTAGCAGTTGACCCCGTCTTTTTTGCGTTACCCACACGGCGAGTAACTCTCAAGGCACGTTCTAAAATCTTTCTTTCCAAGTCCGCGAAACGTAGGTTAGCTTTGCGTAATTTTATAAATGTAAAATAGAAAAGATCAGCAGCTTCATTCAGAACTGATTCTCTCTCGTATGCTTCGGTTGCGATTAGTTCGTGTGCTTCTTCTTCTATTTTTGCATTGAGTAATCCATTGTCACTAAGGAGTCGATTAGTATAGGAAAAAGGGTCCTTAGAACTAATCGATGCATCGACCCGCTGTTCTAATGATTGAGTACCAGTCAATATTCCCCAGCATGAGGGGGCTTCCAAATGGCAAAATCCAGGATTTTTTTGGATAACCGTAAACTTTAGAGCATCACGGTCACAATCCATGTCGATGCGCTTAAGAATCTGCGTCGCCCCCGAGGTTAAGCCCTTGACCCACAAACCACGCTTTCTTGACCAGTAAATTCCTGTACTAGTTCTAAGAGCTTCTTTAATTGATTCTGCATTGGAAAACACAAGACCGAGTGCACGACCAGATTCGTCACACACAACTGTCGGCCAATCAGTTTGCTTACTCTGTCCGATCATAGTTTCTATCAAACAATCAGCAGGCGAAAAAATATTTTTGTAAAGTGCCATGCCTGCTTGAACATCGATTCCAATTGCATCAAGTTGAGCAACCTCTACTGCAGAAGCAACACCACCTGCCACAGTTACTCGCGCGCTGCCCGCCAGTTTTTTTATGATTTTTGCTTGATCTAAATCAAGACCTACCAAGCGACCCTCGCGCTCGATCGTTGTTATCAAGAATCCACCAACATAGGGACGAAGACGAGTGATTGCAGAGGCGATAGATTCCCCAGTCGACTTCTTCCAACCGTGGGACATCACGATACTGTCTTTTGTATCTAGCGCTGCTATGACTCTTTTACGTGGAAGTGCACCTAGTAGCTCTGGAGATGCTGCGGTGCCAATGATGACTGCAGATGCTCCTAGATCCAGCCATTGTCTAGCGGCGTCGATGTCGCGGATTCCTCCGCCAACGCGGCAAGAGTAGGATGATACAAGTTTTCGTACGACTTCAGTGTTCGGCTTTTGACCGGAAGCAGCATCTAGATCAATAACTGCAATATCTCCGGTAAGGGAAAATGACTCTGCGATGCGAATCGGATCGCCTGCATTGATAGATAAACGTTCACCGCCCACTAGCTGAACTGCGTCGCCGCTCATAATGTCTATTGATGGTATTAGCACAATGCACCTCCAGGCCTAACGGTGAGACCGTATGTCGTTGATAGAGATATTTTTAAATCCTGAATCGTTGTTAAACCGTCGTGCAACATTGAAGCAACTAACACGGCGTTAGCTCCAGCATTTACTGCATGTGAAAGATCTTGAGCAGTTCTAGCGCCGCCCGATGCAACGATTGGTGCGTTTGAGCTCTCTCGCATTGCGGAAATAAGTTCAAGGTCATAGCCCGTGCCGGCTCCGTCCCTGTCCCAGCTAGTTACAAGTAGCTCACCCGCGCCAAGCTCTGTCGCCATAGCTGCCCAAAGTGTCGCTTCATAATTGACGATTACCGAACCACCCCGGACTCGGACTTTGAATTCTAGTCTTTGTGTTTTTTGGCGGTTTCCACCGCTATATTCTGCTCTTGAAGCATCTATCGCTACGACAACAGCTTGGCTGCCATATTTTGTCGCTAGTTCGCTAATCAGCGCTGGTCGCGAGACCGCAGCAGAGTTAACGACGACTTTGTCAGCACCGGCGTCAAATAACTGGTGGGCGTCGTCAAGGCTTCGGATACCGCCGCCGCAAGTGATCGGGATATCTAAAAGAGATCGTATAGCGCGAATTTGGTCAACACGAGTAGATCGCTGCTCTGATGTTGCTGTGATATCTAGAACGACTAGTTCATCTGCACCTTGGTCTGCGTATACTTTTGCTAGAAACACCGGATCTCCGATGTCTCTTAACTCTGCAAAACGTAGACCTTTTACAACGCGGCCATCGCTAACATCTAAACAAGGAATGATGCGTGTGCTTGTCATGCGTCTTCTCCAATTAACCACCTTGTTAAGACTTGTGTTCCGTAACGACCAGAAATTTCTGGATGGTATTGGCATCCGAGTACCGCGCCGCGTCGAACGCTCGCTACGAAAGATGGGTTGGCGTCTGCATACTCAGGTTGCCAATCTTTTGGTGCCGACATTGCAGCGAAGCTATGTGCAAAATATGCGTAGGCATTTTGTTCTGGGTTTCCGACTCGGGCCCAGCCAAAGTGCGCTCTGGACTTGCCAGAAGAATCTGTTGTTAGAGCGGTAATGTCCTTGTCGATTGCCGCTATCCCGCAGCTACCTGGTGATTCCGAGCTACTTTTAAAAAGCAGTTGCATACCTAAGCAGGTCGACACACTAAAAAGTGCCGGACCATTCACGGTCTTCGCGCCGACAGATGACGCGTTTGCAAAGATCCCGAGCGAACAGCTCAATGCGATTCTGGCAGACAAAGCACTGCTGGCAAAAATTCTCACATACCACGTTGTCGCTGGTAGATTACTAGCAGCTGACGTCCTAGGCCAAAGCACATTAACAAGTGTAGAAGGTAGCCCAATCAACGTCTCACTCAATGGCGACGCTGCCTTTGTCAACGAATCTAAAATTATTTTGACCGACGTTTTGGCCTCAAACGGCGTGATTCACGCGATCGACACAGTACTTCTGCCACCAGCAGATGAAGCACCAATGATGGATATTATTGACACTGCAGTGGGCAACGGCAATTTTACAGTCCTTGCGACAGCCTTGACTGAAGCGGGCCTGATTGAGACTTTGAAATCTGCGGGTCCATTCACTGTGTTTGCGCCGACTGACGCTGCATTCGCTAAGATTCCAAGTGAACAACTAAGTGCGATCCTAGCTGACAAAGCGCTTCTGACTAAAATTCTTACTTACCACGTCGTCGCGGGTAAACTCGCAGCATCTGACGTCCTTTCAAGCTGCACTCTGACTTCTGTCGAGGGTAGCGCGATAAAAGTCTCACTCAACGGCTCTGATGCTTTTCTTAATCAATCAAAAATCACTTTAACCGATGTCTTCGCTTCAAACGGAGTGATTCACGTCATCGATACTGTTCTTCTTCCGCCCAATCTGTAATCCTCAACGGCCTATCAAAATTCTTCAGTACGAAAGAGACACGAATGTGTCTCTTTTTCGCATAATACAAGCAGCTTCTTCACCTATTCTCTATATTACCCGCGAAAGCTGAGGCCACCACCGTCACCCAAGATAGCCAAAGATGATTGGTGTATTGGATGCCAGTACATCGATAGAACTTTTTTTGAATAGATCTCAAAGGAATAAGCTTAAACTTTCGCTTTTCACGGTCACGCCCGAAGGCGCCCATCCTGCAAACACTTTGTTTGCAAACAACTTGATGGTCACTTTCGGCTTTGGCAAGATGCGAGCCATGTCGAACCAACTGTCCACACAAAATCGAGAGTACCAAGAGATTCTGCGGAATCATCTAGCGGCCGCTCGGGTGCGTAACCCCAACTATTCTTTGCGGTCCCTGGCTAAGCGCATGGGAATCTCTCCAGCACTACTTTCGCAACTAATGACTGGAACAAGAAATTTAACAAAAGATACTGCGAAAAAAATTTCAACGACACTTGCTATCTCCCCGACACAGAGCGCTAGGATCGAAGGAGAGATCGCTCGAAATAAACCTAGAAGTGATGAGGGACTGTCTTCAGCTCCGAAGTTGATTGATGATGATACCTTTCGGCTCATTGCTGATTGGTATCACTACGCAATTTTGAGTCTTGCAGAGGTTCCCAAGAATTCGTTTTCGAAAACTTGGGTTGCGCGTCGGCTGGGCATTACCCCTGATGAGGCAGATGCTGCATTAACACGCCTTTGCCGCCTAGGATTGATTACAACGTCAGGGAAAAAACCGACCTTAGGATTTAAGCGATCAGGACCTCCCATCGAAACTACAAAAGATGTTCCCAGCGCTGCTATTCAAAAACATCACCAACAGAACCTTGAAAAAGCACAGATAGCGCTCTACAAAAATACAGTTGACGAAAGATATTTTGGATCGATAACGGCTGCAATCGACACCGCAAATTTACCAGAGCTTAAAAAATTATTGCGCTCATTTCGTTCTTCCTTCCGCAAGAAGGTAGCTACAAGTAAAAAGACCCAAGTTTATCAATTCTGTATTCAGTTATTCCCTATAGATTACCCCGATTCAGGGTCGGGCAAGGGATCATTTCATTAGGAGTGTTGTATGAAATCGGTTAAGAACTTTTTGATTGTCGTTTTGACCTGCGGATCTATGCTCCAGGGAGTCCTGGCTTTTGCGCAAAATGGAGTGGACAACGGTGGAGAATATCTCGCTCTGGAATTCACTCGGCTTGGCCGCGATGTCTTTCTCGCGTTGCAAGCACATCCGGGATTACTAACTTCCGACCAGCTAGCTACCTTTGACACAGCAATTAGAGAGACGCGAGTTGATGCGGTGAATGGACCTATTCTAGATAACTCCGGTCGAGAAGTGGACGCGCGTGTCGTTTTTGACCAGCAATATCAGGAATTCGTAATCGAAATCAATCGCCACACCTGGCCCGATATTGTTGTGCGCCGGATTCACTCACATCAGCTTGTTTTTCACGAGTACATGCGCGTATTGCAAATCAATGATGACAACTATGTGCTTTCAGGTCAGATCGCCGAGGAGCCGTATGCTACCTACCTTTCCATTAAAGTCCCATCGGTCGAGGGAACTCAGATTTGGGAGCAGCTAAAAGACTATTATGAATATAGCGCCCGACCTGAGTGGAATCGGGTAGCCTCTAGAGAATTCATTGGCATCTGCTTTACCAAAGGCGATGACGTTGGTCGAAAAAAGAAGTTTCTATTTTCTGTTCGCAGTAACGGCGCAATCTTACCACCTTCTAAATTGCTTCAGATTATTAATTGGAGTTCGATTCATCGAATGTGGGAATGGTCAGGTGAAGAGATGTACACTCTCACACTGAGCGGGACTAGCTTAAACAGTAACAACGACCAGTATATGTTTCGCATCTTTGGGGAAACATTAGTGATCCTGCACGGAACATCCTTCTGCTTTGCTGAATAGAGCAGGTCTTCATCTTTTCAACTTGGGTTTCAGTCATGACCAAATTTGAAACTTCGTTTTTTGGACGGAAAACCATGAATAGATTTCTACTAGTAGGTTTATGTCATCACTAAAAACACAAACTGTTGGGTGTTGGATACAACAGCGAAAAGGCGAATGCCCAAGAATCCCGTGTTTGAGGAACGACTCGAATTCTTGGGTGACATAATCAGGATGGGTCTGATTTCGGCGATCAGAGATGGTCGCTGTTTTTTGTGAGGCACTTTTTTACGGCTCGACTTTGATTGGATGATGCGCTGAGCTGTATTTAACTTGGTAATCTACAGTGTAATTCAATTTTTCTTCCTTAGTCCTACCGCCAGGTGACCTGTTGATACTTAGAAGATAGGTTTTTCCACTTTCAAATTCGCCGAACCATTCCATGAAACCCGATGAAATCTTGATTGTCTGACCTGCGATAGACACCTTATCTTCCATACCCGGAATAGTCGGCTGCAAAGAATACACAGCGACAGATTTTTTGGTTTCTGGATTGTAAAGTACAAGTTCGACGAAGTCGTCTTTCTGAATTGCTTCGCCGCCAAGCTGGATTTCGAAGCCAGTTGTGCGAGATACGTTGGACGGGATTTCTTCGACGGTGATTTTTGGGATGGCAAACGATGTGACGATGTCGCCTTCCTTAACTCGGTATGTAATCGATGTCTCGATAATATCCGCGGGCTCCACATCTTTCTTGAAATAAGAACTTCCAACGTCTCGAGTTGTAATCTTCGTCATCAACTCGTTTTCTGCAAAAAAATCTCTATAAACCCAAGAGGCACTGTTAGCATTATAAACTATGGTCCTATCAAATTCCTGATATGTCACTTCATAAAACATAAAGTATTCATTCTTAGTGACCTCATCATTATCATCTTGCCCGTCATCGCGAGGATCAGTCGTAAAGTTACAAGCGAGTAACAGTGTCACAGAAAGAAAAACAAAAATCTTGGCCATGGCTAGAAGTCCTCTTAAGGCGCGAAATAGGCATCTGCTTGATAAACGTATAAGCAGATAAGATTGGGTCATTCGTTGCCAAAATAGTCGATTTGATCAGTCGCCAGAGCTTTTCTTTGAGCTGCTCGGTGTGGATCCTGTAAGTCTCGTCGCCCATACGTTCGGCAAAATCATGTCGTCTATTTCAAACGCAGTCGTGCAACTAGGACGAGAGGAGTTCGATGATCTGGAAAATTTGTTTGGAATCGATATAAAACGATAGGGAACTTTTATAATATGAGACTTAAACTCAAGTCATTGAACCAATGAGAGGCGATACTAAAAGTTTCAACGAAACGCATCGTAGGATTTAAAAATAATAGTGTGGTATTCACCCACTCTGCCAATCGCAACTTGTCTTTTCCTAGACTTACAGAAAATTAAATATTTGGCGTAAGCCGGCTCGTCTTTGAAGCATTTGATGATGTGCTTACAATCACTGCAAACCATCATTGGATTAAACCGCGCGTGCAGGTTGATTGTCGTCACGCAGCAAGGTTTTACGGATTCCTCAGTTTCTAAGGCATCATTAGCGAATCCGACTTGTTCAATAGTCGGATCGTTGTTTATTCCATCGCGTGCTTTGAATGTATCGTCAGGCGGGAACATGCTATAATCCTTAGTTTTTCCGGTTGCCGGTATTGTAGAGGTTAACCTACATAGATTCAACAAATATCCCGAAAAACATATATCCCGCTGTTATTACTGCTGGACGTGTGCGCATTTACGCTGCTCAAGTTGCGCCATAAATTGTTGTGGGAACTTTTTCTTGACGTCATCAACACTTATCTCACTTGAAATTAATTGTGACATCGAACACACACTCTTGCCCTGAATTCCACACGGTGTCATGAGATTAAAAAGATCTAGGCTATTGCAGATGTTAAATGCAATGCCGTGCATCGTTGCTCGATTTTTGATACGAACACCAACCGCACAGACTTTTTGTTCTCCAACCCAAACACCAGGGAATTCTTTGTGCGTCTCAGCAGTCACACCGTATTCGGCAATAATCGCTATCACAGTCTTCTCAAGCACGCAGATATAATCACGCGCACCAAGTCCGTAAGTAGGTAATGACAAAATCGGATAAACAACCAGCTGTCCCGGCATGTGAGCGGTGATTTCGCCACCTCGGTCGGTGTCAAACAAATCTATGCCTTTTGCTTCTAGATATGCTTTCGAGAAATGCAAAAAATTCGGATCAGCATTCTTGCCAAACGTAATAACTGGCTCGTGCTCGACCAAAATAATCGCACCGTCTCTTTTGCCTTCTGAAATTTCCGCATGCAAAGAATGCTGAAGCTCTAGACAAGCACCATATCTCATAGTGCCGACGTCAATGATTTCAGGCTGGATTATGCTTTGGTTTTGCATAGAAACTCTACGGCTTCAATGTAACTAAGCGCTTCCATCGGAGTGCGACCCCATGCGTATACACCGTGCGTTGCCAGTATCACCATTGGCACACCTTTACGCACATATTGTCCAACTGTTGAAGTCAGCTCCGGCATTTCCTCTGGCGTTGGATTAACAATGACTGGAACTTGGCAAACTTCTTTATGGCTATGACAACCTAAATGCTTTTGCATTTCGTCACCTTCGAAGATGATATCTTTTCCTGACCGCGACGCTGCTACAGCAAAAGGTGGGTGGGTGTGCACCACTGCCATCGCCTCAGGCACCGCACGGTAAATACCAAGATGAACCGGCATCTCGGCTGACGGTCTAACCTTCATCGGCCAAATAACGTTGGTCGTTTCCAGTTCAATAGGAATAAAAGATTCTGGGTTAAGCTCACCCTTATTTAAACCGCTTGGACTTTGCCAAACTATGCCGTTGCTTCCACGCAAAGAAAAATTCCCTGCTGTTCCATGCGACCAGCCGCGGTCGTAACAAGCCTTGGCGCATTTAACCAATTCTTTCAAAAGCACAGCCTGCAGCGCGGAGGGTCGGGGGAAAGGGTTATTCTGTGTCATATGGACCTCATATATAATCTGAACTATTATTCTCAGTCAGAAGCTGCTTGAAAAAGAGCCGGATCACCTGCACCAATGCGAACTATTACCGGTCTACCGTCAGTCATATCAACAACTGTGGATTCATCTCCTGGTTGTTCATTACCAAGATCGAGAATCAGGTCGATACCATGACCATAGACTTCTTCGACTTCGTAACCAAATCGGGCAAAAATCGGTACATCATCTTCGTCTTTTAATTGGTTCAAAGCGGGAACCGAAGTCGTTGCCAGCGGTCGACCAAGAGCATCTACCAGCGCTTTCAACATCTCACACTTTGGGATTCGGATACCAACCACGCGCCGCTTGTCTTTTAGCTGGCGAGGAAAGTTTCTTGTAGCCGTAAGCAGCACCGTATAGGGCCCAGGCCAAGCCTTCTTAAGAATACGGTACTCGGCATTGCCAATATTAACATACTCTGCCGCCATAGAGATTGAGCTGCAGATCAGACTAAACGGACGATCTTTTGGGTGCGATGGTTTTAACCGGTGGATGCGGTCAATCGCTTTTGGTTTTGTTGCATCGCAACCAAAAGCCCAGTTTTGATCTGTTGGGTAAGCCAACACGCCATCATCGTCAAGTACAGCTAAAGCTCTCTTGATGTCGCGCTCAGACGGCGGATTGTCGAATGTATATAAATGCTGAACCACTTATTACCTTAAAGTTTTGGGCCACGCAGAAGACTTAAAAACTCATTACGAGTAGCAGGTTCTTGGAAACAACCAAGCATCGAACTGGTCATCGTAAAAGAATTTTGCTTAGCAACACCCCTCATCATCATACAAAGATGGCTTGCCTCAACAACGACACCAACTCCCAGCGGCTGTAGGTGTTCAAAGATCGCTTTCGCGACCTGGTTTGTCAGTCGCTCCTGCACCTGCAGCCGTTTTGCGAAAACATCGACCACGCGCGGAAGTTTTGAAAGTCCGACGACTTTTTTGTTGGGAATATAAGCAATATGACAGCGACCGAAAAACGGCAGCATATGGTGTTCGCAAAGGCTGTAAAGCTCAATATCACGAACAATAACCATATCTTGATAATCGACATCAAAGAGTGCACTCTTTAAAACCGTTTCGGCTGACTCTTCATAGCCAGATGTCAGATACTCAAGCGACTTCAAAACCCGATTCGGTGTTTTTAACAAACCATCGCGACTGGGATCTTCTCCTAAATCACTGAGTAGGGCTTGATAATTTCCGACATGTTTTTCTCGGTCTGACTTATTCATAATGCTCCTTAAGGGCCTAATCCAACTTAAAAAATCCCTGTTGGTCTCCAAGAAACGCTCCCTATGGATCCTTTCTTGACACGCTGCCACTATTATTGCAAGTCAATCCAAGCTCTATCAAAGGAACAATATGCGCGCAGTATTACAACGAGTTACCTCCGCCCAAGTCTCGGTCGACGGTGCTATCGTCGGCTCAATTGGCTACGGCTGGCTCGTACTTTTAGGTGTTGGCAAAGGCGACGAGGGTAAGGACGCTGAACTCATTGCAGATAAGATCATGAATATACGAGCGTTTTCTGATCAAGATGGCAAGATGAATCTTAGCCTCACAGAAGTTTCTGGAGACGTTTTACTAGTGAGTCAGTTCACATTATGGGGAGACTGCCGGAAGGGCCGCCGCCCTGGTTTTACTGACGCCGCTGCGCCAGACATTGCGAACGAGCTTTATCAAGATGTTAAGAAGAGGCTGTTGGCTCATGACATCAAAGTCGCGACCGGCACCTTTCAAGCCCACATGGCTGTCAGCCTGGTAAATGACGGACCCGTGACACTGCTTGTCGACTCAAAAAAGAACTTTTAGGAACACATATGGAAAAAAATCATCTCGATTCCCTGAAGATCGTCTATATCACTGCTCCCTCGAAAGAAGCCGCGGTCGACTTAGGACGTATCCTTGTCGAAAGTCGCTTAGCAGCATGCGTCAATATTCTTCCAAACATGACATCAATCTACTGGTGGGAAAACAAAGTCACCCAAAGCGAAGAAGCTGTGCTGCTAGCAAAAACTTCTGCTGATCTTGTTGACGCCTTGATGATGGAGGTAAAGAAAAACCATCCCTACACTATTGCGTGCGCCATGTCAGTGCGTGTAGAGAATTCTCTACCCGCATACGCACACTGGCTTCACTCTGAGCTTCGCAAGTAAGGCTAAAACCGCTGCAACTGGACAATGAACAAAACAAGCCCTATGATTGAACAATCATAAAATCTGACTGAACAAAACCAATATACCGACTGAACAAACTGGAAAAAGAATGCAACTATCTGATTTATTTTGGGAAAATTTAGGGATCACCGAATACCGTCATTGAATACATTCGAGTTTTGGAAGCAAGTTTTTGTCTTCGCACACTTTACGCCATCGATCCGAACACTGGCGCTCGAAAACATCGGAGCGACAAAAAATTTTATTTCACGGACCCGCTTGTCTATTGGATAGCCTCAAATTTAGCGGGGGATAAAACCCCAAAAAATTGGGAAGAAGTTCTTGCGGAACTGACCGCAAATGAGCACCTGTTTCGTCGTTATCAGCGATTTGGGTATTTCAAAACAAGTTCGGGAGAAATTGATTTTATGGCGGCCAGCAAATGGTGTGTCGAAGTAAAATGGACTCCTGCTGTCACGAGTCTGTCCAAGACCTTTCATACCACACAGTTACCGCAAAAAATTGTTTGGAGTCAAAGTAACTTTCTAGACCAATGGCCGACATAGAACACTAATATGGTCATTCTCAATGAGGTAAGCAGGGCACGCACCACAACATATAGATGTTTCAATGATAGAAACGATCCAGTAGAATTTACGCACTGCGACTTCATTTTGTAATATTATTAAATTCTATTAATGCTCTATGTTCCATTTGATTTGTTCAATCTTTTCGTTTGAGGATTAACCGTGAAACTCATCAGATCTTTGGTTCTTTTCTTAGTAGCGTTAACCCCATTTTCCTGTCGCACCACTCCAGATTCATCATCTTTAGTTTTGGATGCCGCCGATGATGCGAAATTGGAAAGTGATCTTGAAAACACCTTGGTCCAATGGAAAAACTCCTGGAAAACATTAGGTATCACTCAGACAGATTGGCAAGATACTTATTCCGCATGTCATAAAAACCAGTCGGGTGCGGGATTAAACGAGATTCAGAGGCTGGCATATTGTTTTTTGCCTGTCGAGTTTCGTGTTTGCAATTCGTTGTATCTGAAAAAGATAGACAAGATTGATCCCACTGATCTTCAGTCAAAACTTGACGGATTCAGCACCTGTGTTGGAACGACCAACACTAGCCACATTGTTGGTAAAGATGCAGATAAGGTGCTTTATGAAACTTTTTTCCTTAAAAAAGGAGATGGCTTAAAAACGGCCTACAAAGATCGAATGATTAAGGATTATAGTGAACCCCTGCACGCCGACAGTTTTATAAAGTTGGTCGATAGAACCGTGCAGCGATACATAAACCAGAATGGTGGCTACAATGGAGCCGAAAAGGAGTTAGCTAAAGCAATCGAACCTGCGGTCGACAACCCCCAATTGGTTGCGGCAATTGCCAAGAGGATTCTGCAGGTTGTTTACACAGCTGATGCAATAAATAGTGAGTACCTTTTTCTATTTTGAAATGCCCACCATCTGAATCAATCACTACACAAGTAAATCAACTATCTCAGAACACTGGTAACGCAAATAACCAAGCGTTCTTCAAGACCGCTAACGAAGCGCAGACGAATCTGCAAGCGACTGCCGGAAATGGTTTAAGCACAGCATGGAATGGTACACAAAACACAGCTAGTGCTACCGGATCACTTGTAAGTGATGCCTACCAGAACAACTCTATGTTCAAAGCCGTGTCTGATTACTCAGGCGCAACAGCAATGGCATCGACAGCGAGCAATGCTTGGAGCGGTGTTTCTAGCATGTGGAACAACACTGGCGCAGGTAAATCCGAAGCTATATCTCCTCCTGTCGCACCGGCGCCTATTCCAGCTGGTGTTACAAATCCAGGAGGCCAACTAGACAATGGATCAACAACGAGCCCTTATGCTTCGGACCCAGCTCCGGTGATGCCGACGCCTGAGCTTTAATCAAGCTAACTGCTAAATGTGAAAGAAAAGCCACTGAAGCATGTGTTCAGTGGCTTTTTTCTTTATTAACCAGATTTAACTTACTTTTGGCTACCGATATCTGAATCCATTCCACTGGATTCATCGATACCAATCTTCTGATAGAACAACTCATCAACGGTTTTCTTTATCAAAATCCAAAGAAGCTCTCGGTCATTACAGCGAGCAAATACGCCTAAGGGAATCTGGAAGCCACCTTTGTCTTTACGACCACCACCGTAATACCGGCCGTTCTCGTCTTGACCAAAGATGTCTTTCAGCCATTTGTCGGGGTCGAGGGTATGAGACTTTGTTCTTAGCGAGCCATCGATAAACTGGTTACCGACCACACCGTAAACAATAACTGTCTCGATACCTTCTCTATGAAGGAGGTAGTCAGCACATTGGCCGATCCCATCTCTATCCTCATCTCTTACATATCCAACACCCGAGAACATAAATGTTCCGCGAATATCTTTCCGTTGCAACGCGACCTGGGTCAAATCCATGGTTTTAGCAGGAATTGACTGGTGCGAAATCAAACTAAGTAGGTCTTTGTCAACAAACTGAGCGAAGTACTCGCTTGCTTGGTAATCGATTGCAGTTGCATTAACGAAGTTATCTGTATCGCTCCTAATACCGTGCATCAGAGCAGTGGCAATACGGCTTTCTTCGTCAGAGGTTTGGCTAAACCCAAGAGGCCCGTGGATCAAGTACTCACCGTAGATACCGGAAGTCGATCCAGCTTGCTCTCTGATATCAATAAATTCGCCTTCGAGTGTTCCAAGCTGCTTATGGTGATCCACAAACACCAGCAGACGGCATGTTGGCGGCAACTTTATTGGCAGATCAGGAGTCTGAGCATCGTTTACGGCGTAATAATCATAATCAGCGACATTAAAACTGGAATCATATTGAACTAGATCAAGATCGAGCTTCTTAACTAAGGCTTTGTTCTCGTGATGGGAAATCGCCTCGAAGTGCACAATCGTCGTAGTGATATCGTAGTGGCGCGCCATCCACTGCAAACATAATGAGGTTCCGATGTTATCTGGATCTGGGTAACCCTTGATACAGATTAAAAGCTTTTTGCTACGAGCCTTCTGTAAGGTCTGGTGTAACTGATAGGCTTTTGCTGATACGGAATCGAGATCATCATCCGCTGGTTCTATAGCTTCTTTCAAAGAGCGCGGCGCATTTAAATTATTGCGCGATACAGCTTTAACAGCTGCCTTAATAGTGCCGCGTGCTTTGATTTTGTCGTCAGACTTGCGCTTCAAGAGAAATCAACTCCGCGTTATGGACCAAATTCAAAAACTGGCCCGTTAACAAATGATGTGATCTTCACTTCCACTATCGGAAAATCTGCTCACTTCTAAAATACCACAGGATTAAACATCCAGGCAGACCTTGGTCATTAATGAGAAAACAGCCTTAGCTGTCGGAAACTCTGAAAAAAGAAAGCCATTTTTGTCAAACCAACGAGATTCCTTCAAGATCTTTTCAACTTCAGTCGTCTTCGCTATGCTGCGAGCAACACCGAGTAAAACACCCTGATTTTTCCCTTGTTCCAAAACAGTCAGCCGATTTTTTAATTGTGCGGCATGCCATTTGTGAAACAACTCTAAAGCGAATATGCGTCCATCAAGTCGGCTAGTTATTGTCACATCTGGGATGACATACTGTTCTTGGCCCAGATTAACAACTGTACCACCGCGTTCAGCCACCAAATCTTTTGACAGCCCATTAAAGGTATCGATAAACAAATGGAACTCTGGCGGAACGAAGGTGCTTCTTACCTTATATATGGGAAGGAGCCCAGACGTATTACCGACACTCAGAGTATGAACCTTGCCTCTTTTATGCTCGATTTCTGCCACAGCTGCCCAATCCTTAAGAGACAACAGATGTGGAAAGAAGACAGCAAGCTGCATGCCGTAGGTTGCTGCCTGGTCAAATTGCGCCAATGGGCCAGAAAGGGTGATCTCCGTCTTCTTTTTCTTTTTATCGAAAGAAAGCTCAGCAAGCAGTCGGTGAAATTTGATCTGGTGAAATAGATATCGCAGATCGACGCCAGCATCTGAATTAATCGAAACCGTGAGAGAGTGACATTTGAGCAGGAGGCCTTGAATCTGGGCGATGTTGTAGCGATTGATTAGATCTTGTGAGTCTAGTTGTCCTACTGATTTGATCTTTTTAAATTCCGGCAGATCGGCGTAAAGCTTTTCTTGCAAGGCTGCGTAAGGTTCTTTGCGTTCAGCGATGACCTCCGCACGAAACTGTTCCGCACTCATAGTGCCCGCGCCGTTACGAATTTTTTGCGAAAGAGTCAAAAGCTCCCAACGCTGAGCTTCGTAGCCGTCATCAAAATCATCAAACTCGCAGCGATCGATGATAAGTTTAAAGAATGCACCGTTGGTGAAATTATCGCCACCAACCTCCGATGCTCGCTCACGCAATGCACCAATCGTTTCACCTTGAGCATCCGAAAAAGACACCAATAACGATCCAGCGAGAGCGTCTGCGCCCTTGTCTTTTAGTTCGATAAAATCCGGAACAATCTTTTTGCCCCGAACCCTTGCTTTAATATGTTCTTTTGTAAGCATAGTGATTTTTGCGTCTTTTATTCACGTTAAGTTCGCTCGTACCCTTACTCACAAGCTCATACATAACCGCTTTTTTGCCAGGTTTATGCCTCAGTATTCTTCCGAGTCTTTGCACATGCTCTCTAACAGTTCCACTGCCGGAAACGACAATTCCGATAGATGCTTCTGGCACATCTACGCCTTCATTTAATACTTTCGACGTCACCATAATATCTAGTTCGCCTGAGCGAAATGCCGTTAGCATCTTCTTACGTTCGGCCGCTTTCGTTTGATGTGTCAACACGGGCAAGAGAAACTCCCGTCCAAGCCGGTATGCCATGTCATTGTCATCGGTAAAAACAATGACGCGCTCGCCACGGTGGCGCTGGAGAATCTTCCAAACCTCACCGATTTTCCCGTATGATGCTTGTGCCAGCTTCTTTTGATCCCGGTGAGCTTTCATTGCATCGCGACCACCAGGCATCCGGGATGCCATAATCAGAAACTGCTTCCACCCGTCTGGCCTGGAAAAATCAATGCGATGTTGACGGACAAAATTCGTATAAACCGCACGGCGGTCGGTGTAAGATTTTGACTCCTCCGCAGTCAACGGCACTTCGATGCTGACGACATCGTAAGGCGAAAGCACATCTTCAGTCATATTGTCGATGCGGCTTTCGTAAACCAACGGCCCAATCAAAGAAAAAATCTCAGACTCTTTACCATCAGCTCTTTCAACAGTCGCTGAAAGCCCGAGTCTAAACGGTGCAATGGTTCCATAGGCGATATTTATATATTGCGGTGCTGGCAGGTGATGGCATTCATCGATGATTAAAAACCCAAACTGATTGCCGACGGAATTTAAATGAATCACAGCTGAATCAAAAGTTGTGACGGTGATTGGCTGAATATTTCTTTCGCCGCCACCAAGCCCACCGATTTCGATGCCAAAGTATTCCGTCAATACCTTTTGCCATTGATGTAGAAGGTCAATCGTTGGTACAACCACGAGAGTCGGTCGTTGGGTGTGCAAAATAGCCATCAACGCCAGAAACGTTTTTCCAGATCCGGTCGGCATCTGAACAACGCCGCGTTTGCCGCCGTCAGACCAAGCTTTGATGGCTTCAATCTGGTGGGGCCTGGGCTTGATTGGCTTGGTAAAAGAAAGGCTCAACTTGTCATATTTTCGAGCCAAGTCTTTATAAGGGATATCGTCCTGTGTCAGGGCTAAAACAATGTCTCGATAACGTTCGGCTGGCGAGCGCCAAGTTTGTGTTCGTTCATCAAAGGAAAACAGACTCCTATCCTTGAAGGCTTGCGACAGTCCCTCAACGACAACTAAAGTGCCTCGGTCAAAACTAATTTCCATAGGGCAGGCAACTCAATCCGTTGAATCTGTCGTACCGGGTTCGACTTTTGGTTCCGATATTTGACGCATGATTAGGGCATAGCCAAGTCCTGCGCCACCAGTAAAAACAAGCACCACACCAGTGAAAAATCCATATGCAACCCAAAACGGGGTAACAGTACTCATCAATGCGTTAACCAGCCAAAGATTCCCAAAAATAATAACGACGATAAATCCCAATGCCGTGATTTTCGCTGGAGCAGACTTTTTAACTTCTGGATGCAATTACAAACCTTCCTGACTTCCTGGTGGACTCATATGCTTTCTGCGCCACTGGATTACGTCAGACAACTTCAGCTTCAACCACAGACCTTCAGCGGGACCTTCGCTTTTTTGAAAGAACACTGACGGCGGCAAATCTTCAGCGATCAATTGCCAGATACGCATGCTGCCTTCGTGACAGACAATACCAATATTCGAATCATCATCTTCGTATGAAAGAATTTCCATCGCTCCCGTCGAGACGCGCTCACAGAAATCGACGAATGACTCTCCGCTAGGAAATTTTAGCTCAATCGGTGATGATAGAGCATTCTCATAGTGCCTTTGAAAATCATCTGGCAGTTCATCCCAGGTTAAATTCTCATATACTCCAAAATTCATCTCACGCAGGCGCTCGGTCAATCTAACAACAGGCGCATGCGATCCTGCACTTAATACCTCAAAAGTCTCAACGGCGCGGCGACGATCAGACACGTACCAGATTTTTGGCGGCCGAAGTCCTTTATCTGAAATCGCTTGGCGCAAACCCATTATCTCTTTGCGACCTTCGACGGAAAGTGGAGGATCGGTCCATCCGCAAAACCGATCAGCCATGCCTTTTGTTGACCGACCACTTTTTACAACCAGACACTTCCTGTTTGACTGCCCCATAATGCTACACTCCTGAATCTAATGGCTTCGCATTAGACCAGACTGGTTTTGTTCTTGCCACGGTAAAAGGCAGGGTGGTAAATTTTGGGCAATCATTTGGAGAGAGAAATGCATAAAAGTTTGAAAATACTGGTTTTAATGTCTCTCATTATGTCCGGTTGTGGGGGCGGGACATCGACCGATGAAGCTGAAATCATCAATGGTCCCGTGATATCCGGGAGCTTATTTTCTGGTCTCGCGTTTGGTGCGATTAATCGCGACCGAAATATTCGCACTTCACGCATCTACTATTATGATTTTGCGACCGGTCGCATCAATCAAACATTGTCGGGAGAATCCGGTTCACCTGGTGTTTTTTTCAAAGACGAAAGATTATTTATTCTTAACCGTGATACCGGCAATCAAAATCTAAAAATTGTCGACGATGTGAAAACGACTCCAGTCGTGCCAACAGCTATCGATCTTGAAGGCCTAACAGCCGGTGACCCGTGGAGTTTGGAATCGGTAACAGCTGGGAAAACCGTCCTGATTAGTGCCCCAGAATCCAGCAAAATAATGCTCGTCGACTATCAATCCGGAGATGTTTCCGAAGTCGATACCTCTATCATTAAAAATCAACCGGTCAGAATCGTCGCCCTGCACCGCTCCGGGGCAGTCATCAACGCCGTTCATAGCGGCGTTAAACGCATCGCAGCTGACTCATATACAGCCGATAATACCCAAGCCGTATACCGTATAAAAATCGATACTGCTGGCACTCCTAGCTTCACCGACGAAAATACCGGCACAACTGAAATAGATGGCAAAGCACTCACCGCTACCAACCCAGTCTTCGCTGGCGCGAATGGTGAAGCACTTAATCTCGTTGGCCTCTGCAACAACGTTATCTCTGGATGCAAGCAGTCGATCGAAACATACAATAACGGAACCGTGACAACCGTAAACAGCTTCGCCGCAGCCTTTAACTACCAGTTAGTGAATCAAGTCATCCAAGGACCAAGTTCAAGCGAAGTATTTGCCCATGTTCAAACAGCAGCCAGCGAATACAAAATCATTTTGATCAATACTCAGTCCCTAGCGGTGAAAGATATCCATACTTTTTCAGACTACAATCTTTACGGGTTCAACTACGACCAAGGTTCAAAGACCTTGTTTATTGGAGAATCGGGCGATTTAAGTGGAACACTCTTTGTCTACAAAGACCAAGTGCTCACCGAAAAAATTGAGATCAGCGGCGTCCTTTCAAGCTCATCATTTGTTCCATGAGGTTTCTATGTTTAAAAAACTAATCCTGCTTTCGATGCTCACGCCAACCGTCCTTCACGCTGCACCTACTGTCGGCGAGAAGTTACCCACTATTGTTCTCTCAGGTGACAAAGGTGGACTTGTCTCCGGTACTCAATGGACTAGCAAGAGCATAAAAGAGAAAGTCTGGATACTGTTCTATGTTGACCCTGACAAAAAGGACATCAATGAGATTGTAGAAAACCGAATCAAAGCCGAAAAATTTCCGCCTGAAAAATTTGGCTCTATCGCCGTAATAAATATGGCTGCCACTTGGCTACCAAACGGCATCATCTCTTCATCAATCGAATCAAAGCAGGAAAAGTTCCCGCTCACGGTCTATGTCAAAGACATGGACAAAGCCCTCGTCAAAGAGTGGAAACTCGCTGACGATACTTACGATGCAATGATTTTCGATGCTGAAGGTAAACTTCGCTATTATAAGTCCGGAACTTTAGACGCTAGCGAAGCTGAGAAGTTTATCAATCTGATCAAGGAGCTGACTGGTAGTATCTAAACCCGGCTTTAGGGCCGGTTCTTAATAATCAAACTCTTGCCACCGCCAATGATGAGCCCGAGTCCTTTAAAGAGGTATCGTAAGCAAGTCATCATGACCATCATCATAAATAGAATGCCGGCCCAAACTGCTAGGATAGGTAAAAAGGCGATACCGGCGATCGTTGCCAACGGGTCTTTGCCCGAAATATCTGACTTACTCCATTTACCAATCCGGGAATCCTGAGAAATCTTCTCTTCCTGGGCTCTCGATATGTTCCGCTTATCTGAAAGGACATCTTCAGTAACAATTACCTGGGACACGTCTTCCTCCAACTGCCTGCAACCTGAGGAGTATAGGCTTTTTATTAAGAATTTCCAAGAGCTGGGAAGTAAAGCAATCCCCCTAAAGTCCGATTAAACCTTCTGGACCGCGTAGTTTAAGAGGCGGCCCAGTAAGCCAGGATGGCTACTTTTTAGCATAAGGAGGTTTTATGCGTCTTCTAGGTACTCTTTCGCTCTTGCCAATGATTCTTCTTGGCTTCCAGGCCAACGCTGCAGATGTAGTAAAAAAAATAATCGTCGAGCTCGACCCGGTAGCTCCGACCACCGCTTCATATGATGAAACGGATACTGGAAACGCGACCAGCAAATGGGGCGGATCCGTGGACTTCAACGTTGCAGGACTTATCTCAACAGGGCCTGAGCTCTGGACAGGTACCTTCAATGTTAAAGGCCCAGAAGACGCAACAGAATCTGTTCGTCGAGAAGACTTTCAATTTGGTGAGCGCCACAAGATCGACGCTGTGCGTCTTCGTTGGAACCTTACTAAATGGGAACAGTCACAATCTATGCGTGGTTGGTATGTCCGTGCAGGCTATAGCTATCTAAGAATCAACAGCCGTGCGAATCGTTACGATGAAGTCGGCGATGAAAATGATGCCATCCCATTTGCGATTCCAGTCGGCGCCCCAGATGACAACACTGACTTGGTCACAGACATTCGCCATGGTGGTATGCTTGGCTTTGGTAACCGCTGGTTGTTCGTAAACCAGAAGTTCTCCGTGACGATCGGCGCAAGTTTAACCGGCAATTTCAAAAGAAGTGTCGACGTTGACAGTAAAGACCCGAATGCACGTGCTGACTACGACGCAATCATCGAAGACATGCCAGACGCTCGCATGAGCACCCGCCCATCTCCAGAAGCCAACCTCGGCCTAGGCTACGCTTGGTGATCTCAGTTTTCAAACTACCTGAACCCCGGCCTGCGCCGGGGTTTTTTTTGTGCCCGATTAGAAGTTGTATCAATTTCCCATCGACGGATTTAGACTTTCCTGACTCGTAACAGGAAATATCAATATGAATTTACCCGATATTATTTTCGCGATCGTTTTAGGAATCGTTCAAGGGATAGGAGAATTTCTTCCCATCTCTAGTTCCGGACATCTGATCATTGTCTCTTGGTTGATGTCTGGGAAGACGTTGTCGCTCACGCTCAATATTGCATTGCACGTTGGTACTCTTTTAGCAGTGCTCGTTTATTTCTGGCGCGACTGGCTCAATATCTACAAAGCATGCGTAGGCAAGGTATTTTCTGGGAGTAGGTCCTACGAGACCTCGGTGCTACTCCCTGGAATTATCCTTGGATCAATACCCGCAGGTGTTATTGGTATTCTTTGGAACGAAAAGATCGAGCAGGTTTTTCACAATCCACTTTCGGTCTGTGGACCGCTTTTTTTCGTTGGTATCGCTCTCTGGCAAGTCGACAAACGCTGGCCTGTGACCAAGACATCTAACAATCTAACAATTCTAGATTGCGTGCTCATCGGTGTTGGTCAAGCATGCGCACTAATCCCAGGTGTCTCTCGCAGTGGTGCTACGATTCTGACTGGCCGCTTACGGGGAATCGACAGGGAGAGCGCTGCGAGATTCTCTTTCATGCTCGGTACACCCGCAATGGGAGGAGCAGCGGTTCTAAAGTACAAAGAGCTCTTAGCGTCTGCAGGTGATCCGGTATTCTATATAGGTACTAGTGTTTCGTTTGTTACCGGCATCTTTGCGATCAGCTTTTTGCTCCGGTTCCTTAAAAGCTACGGATTCGGGGTCTTCGCAGCCTACAGGGCTCTCCTTGCTATGTTCATCCTGATAGTAGTCGGTCTGGCGTAGCAATCACACCAAAGCCCTATAATGACAGGGATTTATTTTTACCTTTAAAAATTATTAAAATACTATATTCTACGTCAGTTATTAAGTACTAACTAATAGAACTGGAGCACGCCATGTTGACATGCTTAAAATGTTTTAAACAAGCGTATAGTAACAGTCTTAAAATAGTGACGCTGGTTTCTTTGGTTCTAATGAGCCCTAGTTGCTCTAAAGACAAGACCAGCAGCGAAATCCCATCGGCAGAACTGTCTTCCAGCTTGTCGATGCTGGTCGCGAGCGAAGCCCTTGTCGGGAATCCGAAAGTCTATAGCTTCAAAGTTGAAACAAGCACCGGCGTTGTTGTTGAACGCGGTGGTGACCTACCAAGTCCTGGTTCAACATTAACGATCTTCAATCTGCCGGTCGACAGCGCTTCGAAAGTCAGCGCCTCTCTGTACACAGTAAACATCGAGCCGCGTTTCCAAACGCACTCTTGCAGCTCAACTGAATTAGTAAAACTAGAGCCAAGCCTAACAACGTCGATCGCATTAACATGCACACCAGTAGTTAGCTCTGAAGGCAGCCCAGTTCAACTATTCCTTAAGATCGCTAAGGGTAAAGTTACACTTGCACATACCGACGCATCTGCAATTCTCGCCGCTCGTGATTGGAACGCGCCTATCGTTCTAGCGCAAATCGATAACCGGAAACGCCGCATCACAATCAAGCAAACCACACATGGGTTAGCTTTCAATTTAGGCGGAGAGATTGGTTACTACGCATCTAAAGGCGACTCAGAGAAGTCAGTTCTTGCTCAACTCATTGAAGGCGGTCAGATCGAAATGACTGCGACTGCTGGTTCACTCCTTCAGTCAATCCCGGAGTCAGCAATCCTTAAACTTACCGCTGCTCCAATGCTTTTCGAAGCGCAAGACGGCAAACTAAAGATTGCGCTCCCATTCGAACTAAACAATAGCGCAGGTACAGCAGGATTTTCTGGAACTCTCTTCGAAGAAGGTGCAGCTACAGAATTCACAGTTGTTTCCTACAACGTTGAGAACCTTTTCGACCAAACAGACGAAGCTAGAAACTCTAGTTACGGCGACTACCGCATTGCTCCAAATGCGCAAGGCATGAGTAGTAACTACGGGGAGCCGGCCGAATTCAACGGCGTGATGATGACTTACACCCAGATTAAGATCGAAGGCATCAGACGCGCTCTTCAAGCGATTGATCCAGCTGGTCCTGAAGTTGTAGGCTTGACAGAAATCGAATCGCGCGCAGGCTTAGATCAGCTCTTAGACCGCATGCGTGACCTTGGATATGTCGCAGGCGAGTTTACTGACTGGACAACTACAGCTACACCCAACGCAGTTGGACTTGGCCTCATCTCTAAGTATCCAGTCAAAGCAAAGCAGATCATTGCTGTCGGCGCACCATCCACAAACGACGCAGAACCAGCACGTCCAGTTCTTAAAGTAACACTCGATGTATCTGGCCATGACCTTATCGTTTACGTCAATCACTGGAAGTCCAAAGGCGGACCAGAGTCGATGCGAGTTGTTTCTGCACAAGCAATCGACAACGACCTCAAAACAGTTTTGGCGCAGAATCCACGCGCAGACTACATCATCGTTGGTGACTTAAATTCTAACTACAACGAAACCATCACCATCGAAGACGAGCACAACGATACAAACGGTCAAACAGGTATCAATCATGTGTTGAATGCTCAGGGCGACGAACTCAAAACAGCTCGTTTATCGGTGCCTGGAATCAAATATAACTTGCACTACGAATTAGACAGAGCCGCACGACGTTCTGCTTGGCACTTCGGTCACGGCTGGTCGACTCTCGACAACATGATCATTGGCGCCGGTTTATACGATACAATGGGCGTCACCTACGTCGACAACAGCTTTGAAATTCCCGCGAGCCACATGGAACGCTTCAAATTCCTTTTCAAAGCTGATGGTACAACCAACCGTTGGAAGCAAACACGTGAAGGCAACTTTACTAGACATGAAGCCGGTGGGATTTCTGACCACTTACCACTGTACGCACGCTTTCGCATCGCACCGGTTCAAGACTCATACCCGATTTTCCTATACTTACCAGGAAAGCCGGATCTATCTGATAAGCTGTAATCTTTAGACATAAAAACAGAGAAGGGTCTCCAAGGAGATTCCTTCTCTGTTTTGCATCACCGGGTGACCTAGCGCCCCCTCTGCCACGTCACTCAGGATGCAAGTGACATATAGCAAAGTCTGTGCCCGACTTACGACGCCGCTACATGATCCCATCAGAATTCTAAGACTCTAAATGCATTTGTTATTTTTCAACACTCGAAAAAAATTTGAACTAACCACGTCAGATGTGCGGATCATTTTTGCAACCAGGCTCAAAACAAATGATACCGTTCACAGGCGCTGACCACGCCAAAATAACCACCAAAGATGTTAATTAGATTTTGCTGAAAAAGGCTAAAGCCTTTTTCAGCAAAATCGTGTCCTGAGCCGCAGGCGAAGGATCTGCCCCGAATTACATCCGAATTAAAATCCGGCTATTTTGAAGTAAAATCAGATTTTTCAGCGGGCCATCCAAATT
>CAMAXT010000036.1:25000-27193 GCA_945862295.1 Pseudobacteriovorax antillogorgiicola | reverse complement strand
GGAAGATAAGCTAAGTCTTCTGGAAGACCGCTTTTCTCAAGCGTTTTTCTTATGTAGGACACAACTCTTTTAGAGCGCATGATAGATGGACTTAAATCAACCCCCCTTTGGCAACGAAAATTATTCATCGCATAGCGATAGTACGCAGGAAAACGCTGCTGAATTTCAGTAGCCGAAACTATGTTCCGTTCCAATTTGGTCCGCGGTCTACCACCACCCGAAAGGTGCAGCAGCCCATTTTGTATCGCATCTGCATATTTCTTCGACAATTTTCTAGCGCTGGGTTTGCTTTCCGGAAGTTTAACTACAGCGTAGATCTTCGTCAGGTTGTCTTTATCGTGAAAAACACAATGGTCTGGAGAGTACTTCGTGAAGATGTCTTCCCAAAATTTAACTTCGGTTTCGAGCCCAGTTGGAACATCTATCTCGAACGCTACAGCAATTTTCGGAAAGAAAATGGCAAAGAAAAAAAATACTGCCGTGAGCAAAAGAGGCATCGTGGAATCCTGAGGTAGAGTTTGATTTTGCTGGGGATACTTCTATTTTCCTCGATTTCTCACTCTAACTCAACTCTGCTACTCTAAGACACCCTCTCATTTAACGAACAACCTCCCCGTAAACACACAACAAAAGCAGAATAAACCTATTTATACAAAAATCCCGAGCAAGCTCGGGATTTTAAAAATTCTCATTTTTTTGGCTTAAAATCCGTAACTTTCAACTAATTACTTTGCCGAACATGCCCAGCCCATACCAGTCAACTTGTCGACAAATGCTGACGCTTTAGCATGACAAAAGCCAATCTCGTTATTTGCAGTATAAATAACTTGGTCATGCCCCGGTTGTTCGGTTTCTTTTTTGTAATGCACTTCACACGGCACTTTTGTTTCAGCAGAAGCGGAAATCAACTCAACTTTGCGAGTATTTCCTCCGCTTGTACAAACAGTATCAGTAAACCCTGCTCCAGTTGCTGCAACAGTCGTTGCAGCTGGCGCAGCTGTTGTTGCCTGCTCCACTTTTGCTTTTAGAGTCGGTTCCTCTTGTGCGAAAGCAACACCAAAACCAATGTTCATACCTAATACAACAGCAAGAATAGATCTCATATCATTACTCCGTAATCATAGTGGGCGTTCAATAAGTATACTCTACGCCTCCCAGCCATAGTGTCAAAAGCAACTCGTAACCCATCGTCATTACAAACCAATTGAAACTCTTTAAAGAGTCCAGCCCATGTACCGATAACAGAGAAGGAAAATGGCAATTTATATAAATTTCAGATAGGCTTCGCCTTGCGCCTTGTATCTATCATGTCACTCTTCATTTCGATCAGCTCAACTATTGGCTGTAACGAGAGTAACTTCACAGGCGATGAAGGAGCAAAATCTACTACTGCTGCGACACAACCGACAGAACAAGACGAAATTCCAACCACCCCTCCGAAAGATGACTGCGTCGACGGTGACAAACTAAACTTCGATTGGACTGGCGACGTAAAAAAATGCCTCATTGACCAAGGACGCACATATAACTTTGATACAAACGCTTGCACGAATATGCGCAAAGCAAGTTTTGACTGTGACTGGGACAACATTAAATCTGCAATGAAGAAAATTGGACTCACTAGTAGTGTTATTGAAAGTGATTCGAAAGAGGGTGCAAAACTCGTAAGTTGCGGTCAGTCAAAGGATGGAAATCGAATTGTTGCTCAATGGGTTAAGCTTCCAAAGGAAGGATTCGACTGCAAATCGAAAAAAGCACCGGCCACCATCACCACTGGTTGCTACACTATGTACGTTGATGAAGCTCCGCCCGCAGACCCAGAAACAGCAGAAGAGAAAAAAGACCAAATCGCCGAGTGCATGGACAGTCTCTAAAAAATAAATCGCAAACGTAAAAATCCCCGGTAACGAATTACCGGGGATTTCTATTAATAAGGCTGCATCGAGCTGCTCTCCCACACTTAATAGTGCAGTACCATCGCCGCTGTAGGGCTTAACTTCCGTGTTCGGGATGGGAACGGGTGTTTCCCCTACGCTAAAGACACAGCCAAGTCATGTATTTATTATGTTCTTGGCAACTGAATTGATATTTGTCTTTTCGAAATCTTTTCTAAGAAAAGCGGCTCTCCAATCAACTTCTCTTCTGGAACTCCACGTTGAACTTTCGTTCGACCTTGGTTCTTCCAGGTAGAGA
>CAMAXT010000036.1:0-22500 GCA_945862295.1 Pseudobacteriovorax antillogorgiicola | reverse complement strand
GTCCCGTTCTACTCGGGTGCGGACTAGGCCATTCAGGTTTTCGCGTACGGGACTATCACCCCCTATGGTTGAACTTTCCAGATCATTCCACTAACCTTCCTGGGTCCATGTTGTCCGTCCCACAACCCCAGAAAGAAAAATCTTCCTGGTTTGGGCTATTCCGCTTTCGCTCGCCACTACTAGCGGAATCTCTTTTGATTTCTATTCCTACAGGTACTTAGATGTTTCAGTTCCCTGCGTTTGCTCCATTAAGCTATGTATTCACTTAACAGTACTGCCGAAGCAGTGGGTTTCCCCATTCGGACATCTCCGGATCAAAGATTATTAGGCATCTCCCCGAAGCATTTCGCAGCCTATCACGTCCTTCATCGCCTCTTAGTGCCTAGGCATTCACCATGCGCCCTTAGTAGCTTACTTTTTCGCCGTCGACTCTCCACTTGGCAGAACCAAAACGATTTCTCGCTTTGCTCATTCAAGAAGATTGTCATCAATTTAGAGAACCCTTTTCTCTATTCTAATCAGACAAATATCTTTATTCAGTTGTCAAAGAGCACTTTGAAAAAAATTCCTGCTTTCGCAGGAGCTCTCTCAAAGCTGAATAGTGACAGTTATTATTAGGCTCAAGGTTACTGGTAACCAGAATGTCAGTTGTATTGCTACAACATCGATCATCCTTAGAAAGGAGGTGATCCAGCCGCAGGTTCCCCTACGGCTACCTTGTTACGACTTCACCCCAATCACGGCCACAACCTTGGTAGGCTGCCTCCTTGCGGTTAGCTCACCTGCTTCTGGTTATGACCACTTTCGTGGTGTGACGGGCGGTGTGTACAAGGCCCGGGAACGTATTCACCGAAGCGTGCTGATCTTCGATTACTAGCGATTCCAGCTTCATGAAGTCGAGTTGCAGACTTCAATCCGGACTGAGACAGTGTTTTTGGGATTGGCTCCACATCGCTGCTTCGCTACCCTTTGTCTCTGCCATTGTAGTACGTGTGTAGCCCTGGACGTAAGGGCCATGAGGACTTGACGTCATCCCCGCCTTCCTCCGGTTTAACACCGGCAGTCTCCTCAGAGTGCCCAACTTAATGGTAGCAACTAAGGACAAGGGTTGCGCTCGTTGCGGGACTTAACCCAACATCTTACGACACGAGCTGACGACAGCCATGCAGCACCTATCACTCTGTCCCCGAAAGGAAAGCCATATCTCTATGGTTGTCAGAGGATGTTAAGCCCAGGTAAGGTTCTGCGCGTTGCTTCGAATTAAACCACATACTCCACCGCTTGTGCGGGCCCCCGTCAATTCCTTTGAGTTTTAGTCTTGCGACCGTACTCCCCAGGCGGATTACTTAATGCGTGAGCTACGGTACCCAGGAGGTTAACATCCCGGACACCTAGTAATCATCGTTTACGGCGTGGACTACCAGGGTATCTAATCCTGTTTGCTCCCCACGCTTTCGTGCCTCAGCGTCAATGCACTGCCAGATAGCCGCCTTCGCCTCAGGTGTTCTAACCGATATCTACGTATTTCACTACTACACCGGTTATTCCGCCATCCTCTCAGGCATTCAAGAAACACAGTTTCGACTGCAATTCCCAGGTTGAGCCCAGGGCTTTCACAATCGACATATGTTTCCGCCTACGCACCCTTTACGCCCAATAATTCCGAACAACGCTTGCACCCTTCGTATTACCGCTGCTGCTGGCACGAAGTTAGCAGGTGCTTCTTCTTCCGGTACCGTCAAATTCCCAACCTATTCGCTTGGAAACCCTTCTTCCCGGCCGAAAGAGCTTTACGACCCAAGGGCCTTCTTCACTCACGCGGCATTGCTGCATCAGAGTTGCCTCCATTGTGCAAAATTCCCGACTGCTGCCTCCCGTAGGAGTCTGGGCCGTGTCTCAGTCCCAGTGTGGCTGATCATCCTCTCAGACCAGCTACCCATCGTCGCCTTGGTAGGCCATTACCCTAACCAACTAGCTAATGGGACATAGGCCATTCTCTTGGCACAAGCTTATAAATAGAGGCCTGCTTTAGACTTACGTCATTATGCGGTATTAGCCACAGTTTCCCGTGGTTATCCCCCACCTAAAGGTACGTTCCTATGTATTACTCACCCGTGCGCCACTCTACTCATCCCGAAGGACTTTCTCGTGCGACTTGCATGTCTTAAGCATGCCGCCAGCGTTCGTTCTGAGCCAGGATCAAACTCTAACGTTTAAATCTTGGCTGTTACAAATTCGTATTATCTTCGATTAAGAAAAAAATTGAAAAGGTAACAGGTTTTTGTTTTTCTAGGTCAATGACCTTTGTTTCTCAGTGGTTAAGCTGAGAAAAACAGTAACCTGTTTAGAGCCTAATTTTTGTATGTCACTATTCAGTTTTCAAAGAGCCGAGGCTAATTACCTCGTTTCAAGTTAGTGGGTCAAGAGTTTCTTTTCACTCTGTTTTCCAGAGTTTCGAGTCTTTCTTTCCTACCTTCGAGAGCCGAGAGGTTTACCTCATTTCTTTCCGGTGGGTCAAGCATTTCTTTTCACTCTGTTTTCCAGAGTTTTAAGTTGTCTTCCTACCTTCAAGAGCCGAGGACACTAACTCATCTTCTGAGTGGCCGTCAACACTAATTTTGCTTTTTTTTAGCGTCTTCAGTGCGTTTGGCAGTGTGCCGTCGTGAGGCAGTGGTATAACTGACGCCCTAGGATGCGTCAAACTTTTTTTGCAAAAAATCTAATTTTTTTTTCCACCCCTTAAAATCACAGGTAACTAATTGTAACCACAGAGCCTTATAATGCTTGCAGCGCAAGGGTTTTGTGGCTGTTCTCAGAATAAACAGCCGACCTAAAACGGGCTCGATTGTGATCAAAAAACAAATCTGAGGGACATCTTGGATCATGAGGCGGATTTATCGAATCAGTGAATCGATTCTGGTAAAAAAAGTTCTCCGGGGGCGAATTTCCCTAGAAATATTGATATAATAGACGGATGCCTGCGGCCGAGAAGATGCCTCTGGATGGCATTAAAAATGCTCTCCTCCGACATCTATAGATATTGGCTCACAGCAATCGATGTCTGGTGGATTATTTAAATGACAAAGCAAACGAACAAGCTCGGTCATTTTTACGCGTCGAAAACTCTACGTTAAAAAAACTTCGAGTTCATACAGGACATTTTTACTTTTGGTTAAGCCAGCGAAAGCAAATTTTCTTGATCACTTTTACGAGCATCTTTCGGAAAACGAATGGCTCGAAGGTGTCGACATATATCAAGCGGGTAAAGTTTCAGGCGTTCAAACGTATGAAGGTTTAGTTACTGCAAAGGTTGCATCAATGGTGCGTGAAGGCGCAGAAGTGCGACTTAAAATTCACCCTGCAGGTCATTGCATACAGTGGATTGAGTGCACTTGCAGAAAGAACCGCACGCTTGGTTATTACTGCGAACACATCGCTGCATTTATGCTGCATATCGATAGAGAAAAATCAGAACTCGTTGCAAACCTAGATTCTACGATGCCCTTGAAACCACCGGCATCGCAGAAAAGACGCGCTACACCTAATGAGCCTAAGCCTGAACCCAAATCACGAAATGTAGATTCTACCAATGCTTTGATTGGGCATTTGAAAGGGAACATCCAAAGTGTTTCTTTAACTACTGGTGGGCCTGCAATTCGTGTGCGCATCGAGATTAAACAGGGACATCTTACACACTACGATTTGAATATTGATAATGCAGCGCGTTTTCTACAGGAACAAAAGAATTTGCCGTTTAAATCGGGGGCGCTTGCAGAAATCAAAGTATATACGCTCGAAGCAATGACAATCTCAAGGATTACGCTTTTAGAGGACGAACGAGTCGTCGTTGAGCGTGGTGTAACGTTGCCTGCGACACCTGATCTAGTAGCAAAAATGGAAGACTTCAAGAAGCTACATCCAGAACAGAGTCAATATAAACTTGTTGTGCCGAGCGGTGATGATAACAAGCTCGGAAACTATATTTTCTTTCCGTTCAAGTATGCATCTAAGTATCTAGGTAACGAATACTTTTTTCTACCTGGAACGGGCTACTTTCCACTCGACCGCAGTGTTGTGACGACCAGCTGGAGTGATCTACCTTTAACTAAGACATTTAAAGAAGATGATGCTGCTGAGTTTATCAGTGGTGGATTTATTGATTACATCTCCTCTGGGCCTGTTTTGCTTAGCCCTGATATTCCAACGGGTGGTATTGAAGATATTCCCGAATTGTCGTCGATTGAAATTTTGGAGTCGGGACAGGGGTGGTTCCGGCTGGATCCAAAGTACGGAAAAGGCAAAGGTGCTGTTTCGATGGTTAGCCTTATGCAGCAGCATAAGAAGCAAAAGAGAAAGTACATCAAAACAGGCGATCACTGGATGCGGATTCCAGAGTTCATTACTGAGCACAACTGGGAACTTGATGAAACGGGCGAATCAATCAAGGTTGATGCGCTAGGCCTTATGCGTATCAAAGCTGCTATTGGCGATTTCGATCAGTTTGTTGGGAGCCGAACGGTTCTAGATCAATTGCGAAGTCGGTTTGAGTTCATTCCGGAATCAAACGAAGAAGTGCATCACGGGACAAAAATCAATTTACGTCAGTATCAGGCAAACGGATTGAAATGGCTTTGGTGGCTGTACAAGAACGGTTTGCACGGTCTCCTCGCAGATGAAATGGGCCTGGGTAAAACGCACCAGGCGATGGCGATGATGGCGGCTATTCGGCATGAAAAGGCTGATGCAAAGTTCCTCGTGGTATGTCCGACGACTGTGCTGGATCACTGGCTCGATAAAATGGAAGAATTCGCTCCTGTTTTGAAGCCGTTGAAATATCACGGTCCAAAAAGGACATCTGGGCTAACGGGATTTGAGAAGAATCATCATACGCTTCTGACGAGCTATGGGGTTGTTCTGCGTGATGTGAAGCTGCTGACCGAAGTGGAATGGGATGCGGTGATTCTCGATGAAGCGCATCTTGTGAAAAACAACGATACGGCGACTTATCAGTCGGTCTGTCGGCTCAGAGCGAAAATTCGCATCTGTTTGACCGGTACGCCTATGGAAAACCATCTCGGGGAATTGAAAAATATCTTCGATTTCCTTGTTCCAGGTTATCTAGGGTCAGATGAGTATTTTAAAAAGAACTTTCTGTCGCCTTTGGAGAAGGAGGAAACTCCAGAAACCACGTTGGCTCTGCAGAAGTTGATCCATCCATTTAAAATGCGACGGACGAAAGAAAACGTATTGCCTGATCTTCCGGCGAAAGTGGAAGACTTGCGGCATTGCGCTCTTTCTGACGAGCAGGTGAAGCTCTACAGGGAAGTTTTGGAGCTTAAAGCGCGGCCGTTGATTGAAAAACTTGCGGACGATGAGGCTACTGTTCCGTTTCTGCATGTATTTGCGACGTTGGCACTTCTTAAACAGATTTGCGACCACCCTGCGCTTATTCACAAGACGCCGAACTACAAGAAGTATGAAAGCGGTAAATTCGAGCTTTTGAAGGAACTGTTGGAAGAAGCTATCGGCAGCGGTCATAAAGTTGTGATTTTTAGTCAGTATGTCGGGATGATCGACATCATTTCTAGGTATCTGAAGGAAAAAGATATCAAACATGCGGTTTTAACGGGCCAAACGAAAAACCGCGGTGAGTTGATCAAAGAATTCCAGACTAACCCGGAAATGAAGGTTTTCTGTGGATCATTGCTTGCCGGCGGTATTGGTATCGATCTGACGGCTGCGTCGGTCGTTATTCACTATGACCGCTGGTGGAATGCCTCGAAAGAGAACCAGGCAACGGACCGAGTGCACAGGATTGGTCAGAATAAAAATGTTCAGGTCTTGAAACTCGTTACCCGCGGAACGCTTGAGGAAAAAATAGACCGGATGATCGCCGCAAAAAGAGAAATGTTTGAGAAATTTATGGACAAAGACGAAGAAATATTCCAATCGTTATCAAGGCAGGAATTGATTGATCTGCTGCAATAAATAAAGTTTCGACACAACTAATTTTCCACGCTCAAAAAACACGGATGTTTTATGCACAAATTTGTCATTGAAGGCGGCTCGAAATTATCGGGTTCTGTAACCCCCTCAGGAAACAAGAATGAGGCGCTGCCTGCATTGTTTGCATGCCTTCTTACAGATAAACCAGTCACGCTAAAGCGGATGTCGCGCATCGGTGATGTTTTGACGGTTTGCCAGATTTTAAACGGCATTGGCGTGAAGACGGAGTGGCTGGACGACGAGACACTGGTTATGGACGCGTCGAAAGCGAACAGTCATAAACCGGATCCTAACCTATGTATGAAGGTGAGAGCGTCGATTTTGATGCTGGCTCCTCTACTGACTCGTTTTGGCAAGGTTGAATTAGCGCTTCCTGGCGGCGATGTTATCGGCGCGCGCCGCATTGATACACACTGGGAAGGGATTGAGGCACTGGGCGGACAGCTTAGTCTTGAGAAAGTTATTACTGGCACGTTGAAAAGAGCTGTTGGAACTGAGTTTTTCTTAGATGAGCCTAGTGTAACGGCGACTGAAAATCTTCTGCTAATGGCAGTACGCGCAGAAGGCCAGACTATCCTATTTAATGCCGCGTCTGAGCCGCATGTCGGGGGTCTTTGTAATTTATTTAACGGCATGGGCGCGAAAATTTCGGGCATTGGCACCAACAAAATAATTATCGACGGTGTTTCAGAGTTGCAGGGTACGGTGCATACGATTGGGCCCGATTTTATGGAAGTTGGGAGTTTCTTGTGCTTAGGAGCGATTGGTGGCGGAAAAGTTAGAGTTGAGAAGGTCAACACTGATGATATGCGCTACCCGCTCAAGGTTTTGGCAAAACTTGGTCTAAATACTACGTCCGGAGCGGACTGGATTGAAATTGACGGCACCAAAGAGCTAAAGATGTCGAAAGATATCGGGGGGCGTGTTGGCAGCGTCTACAGTGGTCCCTGGCCGGCTTATCCGACGGATTTGATGTCAGTGGCGATTGTAGCTGCCACACAATCGAAAGGAACAGTGATTTTCTTTGAAAAGATGTTCGAAGGCAGGATGTTTTTTACAGATAACTTGATGCGCATGGGTGCAAACATTGTTTTGTGCGATCCGCACCGTATCGTGGTAACTGGCGCGAGTCAGCTTTACTCTATGCATATGAGTTCCCCCGACGTGCGTGCAGGAATGGCGCTTGTTATGGCTGCTCTTGTGGCTAAGGGTACGAGCGAGATCAACAACATTTATCAGATTGAGCGTGGGTATAATAATATCGACAAGAAGCTTGAAGCACTAGGTGCGCGTATTAAACGAACCCAGGCTTAATTTTACTCAAATAACTTAGAGGAACCCTCAGCTTTTCAGCTGGGGGTTTTTTGTGGGTGCGCTTTTAGATAATCAGCGGCGTCGCGGAGACGGAAACGAGTCATCTCACGGCCGATTATCTCGATTGATTCAACGAGAGGTGGCGAATCTTTTCTGCCAGTAACAACCAGGCGGATAGGCATGAAATAGTCTTTTGGCTTCCAATTTAGCTCGGTTTTTACTGCGTCCATAGCTTGCTTGATAGGATCCATGCTCCAATCGTAAACCTCGTCGAGTGTTTCTGCTAGACGGCCGAGCATGGTAATCATCTCGTCATTGGTTTTTCCTGCAGGAACGAGCGGAATACCGTCGTATTTCAGAGCGCCGTTGAAGAAAAAGATGTTGTTATCGAGAAACTGGTCAAAACGATCCATTCTTTCAACGGCGAATGGCTTTATTTTGAGTAATTGGTCGATATTGAATATTTGATCGCGTAAATACTCGACAAAGCGACCGGTCGAGATTTTCTGCATGTACTGGTTATTCATCCAGTTTAGCTTGGTTTGGTCGAATATCGGACCGCCGAGATTGATGCGTTCTAATTCAAATTTTTCGATCATTTCGGAGACAGTGAAGATTTCGATGTCATTGCCGAAACTCCAACCCATAAGGGCAAGAAAATTAACCATCGCTTCGGGGAGAATGCCGGCTCTTTGGTAATAGCGGAGAGATACCGGATTCTTACGCTTACTAATTTTTGATTTATCGGTGTTTCTAAGTAGGGGCATATGGACAAAAGTGGGTTGTTCCCAACCAAAGGCCTCGTACAATAAAACATGCTTAGGAGTCGAAGAAACCCATTCTTCTGCACGAATAACGTGACTAATCTTCATCAAATGATCGTCGACGACGTTTGCTAGGTGATAGGTCGGATATCCATCGGATTTGAGTAAAACTTGATCGTCTATTCTTTGATTTTCGAATTCGACGTTACCGCGCAGCAAATCTTTCACAATAGTGACGCCGTCGGTTGGCATTTTCATGCGAACTACGAATGGTTTAGAGGCGGAAAGATTCGCGCTGATGGCTGCATCGCTTAAGTTGCGGCAATGACGGTCATATCCGAGCTGACTTCCGTCAGCCTTCTGTTTTGCGCGCATCTCGTCGAGGCGTTCGGAAGTACAAAAACACCTGTATGCATGGCCACTTGTCACGAGTTTGTTTGCGTGTTCTTGGTGTAAATGCCGGCGCTCAGATTGTCTGTAGGGACCAAAAGCGCCGCCAACATCTGGACCTTCATCCCAATCGAGACCGAGCCAACGTAAACTTTCCATGATCATCTGCTCACTGGAAGCTCTAGAACGAACCTGATCGGTGTCTTCGATTCGTAAAATAAGTTTGCCTTTGTTCTTGCGAGCAAAAACAAAATTAAAAAGTGCAATGTAACCTGTACCGACATGGGGATCACCAGTGGGGGATGGAGCTAGACGTACGCGAACCTGATCAAAAGCCATGAAGTGATCCTCTCCTTATATGTAAACCAATCGAAATCTTTATTATCATTTATAGCCGGGGTTGGCGGCAAGATTGTTCGAGAAAACGATTTTAAGGAGGTCCGTGTAGAGGGTATCCAGTAATTGTTATTGACTTTTTTCTCCACCGGTACGAATAAGTACCCTTCAAATACGGCTTGATTGATTTAAAAATACCAACAAAGTCCGGCCAATAGCATGACTGATAGTGGGAGCAGCGCAACTTAGTGAACTGGAAAAACGAAAACGAAAACGAAACAGCTGTTCCTGACACTCTCGGTACAATATTTCTAAACGAAATCACGCGCATCGACTGTGCAGTGTTTGATCCGTCAAAAGGGATTCTTGGGCACTCATGGAAAGTGGATCTGACAATTACTGGCCCACTTGGGGACAACGGATTTGTTTTTGACTTTGGCAGTCTTAAAACTTTAGTGCGCCAGGTTTTAAAATCTAGTGTCGATCATGCATTGATCATCCCTATTAATTCCCAAAGTGTTCAGTTTAAAGGCATGGCTTCGGCAGAAAGCTGGAGCATGAAATCTAAGACTGGAAAGTCAGCGACCGAGCATCACTGGAACTACGTCGGTCCAAGTGGGGCGGTATTTCCAACGAGATCTGTTGTTGTTAGCAGACAAGTTCTCGAACAAGAAATTTCTAAAAGTTTACGGCACCGCCTGCCGACAGAGATAACGAACATCTCTGTCCAGATTCGTGATGAGGAACTCGAAGCGACTGAAGCATCATTTCGCTATACCCATGGTATTGCCGGCCATGAAGGTATGTGTCAGCGGCTGATGCACGGTCACCGTTGCCGTATTCAGGTTTTCATTGGTGACGAACGACGGCCCGATTTAGAGCATTATATTGCTCGTGACGTTATGAACACAAACATTCACTTCACAACTCCTTCCCAATTCCGCAAAGGTGAGATCCCTGTCGGTTGCAAAGGCAAACCAGGCGAAACCATCACTATTGGTTACACAGGAACACAAGGTGAATTCGAAGCAACGATGCCAGCTGAACGCGTGTTCGCTGTGAGTTGCGAGACAAGCATCGAGTGCATCACTTTTGAAATCGCTAAACTGATCAAGAGGGAAGAGAACACTGCTGAGAAAGTGAAAGTGATCTGTTACGAAGGAATCGATAAAGGCGCTATTGCAGAAGTTTGAAAGTTTACTTTTGAAACCTTTCAACCACACCTATCCAGTTTTGCCGAAGACGAAGCTTTTCCTCTGTCAAGAACGACTCAGGGTGAAACTGAACTCCAAAAGCTGATTGTTCTTTATCCTTCGTCCAAGTTAACCCTTGAATCTCTCCATATTGATTTACCGCGTTTACCATCCAGTTAATGGCCGGTTTATTCATCGGATCTAATTTAACAACTAGGGAATTATAAGTAGCAGCACTGAAATTTGCTGGCACACCATTGAATAAAATGCCCGGATTTTGCACTGTGATCTCTAACGTCGAGCCGTGAAATGGGTGGGATGCTTTTTCGATGGAGAACCCACCGATACTGCCGAGTATTTGATGACCCAAACAGACACCAAGGATTGGTACTTTGCCGAGAAAATCGCGCGCCAACCTTGTCGTTGCGACTGCGTCCTTTGGGTGGCGGGGTCCGGGCGAAATCACGACCGGTAAAGGGCGTTGGTAAATGCGTTTCATTGCCTGCTCGTCGTCACATTGCAGGTGAATCACTTTGATATGAGTTTCGCCCGCAATGAGCCAATCGATAACGTTGTAAGAAAAACTATCGTAGTGATCGATAAAATACATCTCAACTGGGTTCAAGTTTTTACCTCAACTCAAAATTGATCCGTCATCTTGAAGCCTTTTTCCAGAATCCCTCCAGGAACTTGTTCGAAAAAGAGAGGAACGGTCTCTCGATTTGGAGAGTCATAAAGATGATCTTTCGATCGGTAGATTCCAAAATGCAGATGCGGTGTGCAAAGCCAGCCGTTATCTGCCGTTTTTGCGATTGTTTCGCCTCGGGCGACACTCGAACCTTTAGCAAGCAAGCTCTCGACGTGAACATACTGGGCTACAGTTCCATCTAGGTGTTCGACTTTAATATTATGAGCTGAATTGGCTAAACTTGGATCGCAGCCGCCTGCGTGGGAGTCTTTAGGCTGGTAAACATCGATAACGCGCCCACCTTCGACGGCAATGACGTCGGTTCCGAAGGGGACGGCGAAGTCCCAACTGTATTCGTTGCCGACTTCCGAGTGGGAATTTCGACCGAATGCGCCTTGCGTCACTTCAAAGGTTTGTGTGGAACGAAGCGGAATGATTGCTCGTTTGTACTTTAAATGGTCTTCAGAAGAGCCACGAGAATAGGGGTCGCCGAAAAGAGCACAGCCGTATTGGGTCACAAAAATGAGAAGTATTGAAAAAGATTTTATCAATGTCGTACTCCCAAAAGTTCAATAACTGGAACCTAATGGGGTTCTGAAGGGCTGGCAATCGTTAAAGCAAAAAGGTCCTTCATTTATTGTTGGAGAACTTTTTTCGCCAGGACTGACTAAAATAAGTGAATAAAATTAATTAGAACAGATGATTTCCCGCGATAACCCCTCTCGCGAAGTCTGCATAGGGGCCAGTTTTTTTAAGTTCGGTGAATTCGCGAAAAAGAGAGAGTGCCTCTTGATGACCAACACCACCAATAATTTCTGGAATGCGGTAGTTTTCGTAGCTCCCGTTTTCCAAAACTTGATTTTGAAAAAGCCTTACCGCGCCATCAGCCGGTGCTTTTAAGGAGTAAACCAACTTACCGACAAAGCTGGACATGACCGCGCCAAAACACATGATGCAGGGTTCAAGCGTCGAATAAATAGTCATGTTTTTCCGGTCGGCGACTGAGAACTTGCGTCGATCGATCGCTGATAGAGCTACGAGTTCTGCATGAGCTAGCAGACCTTTGGTCCGGTCCTGACAATACCCCTTGGCTAAAATATCGCCACCGAGGACAACGACCGCGCCAATCGGTATCTCGCCATTTTCGATACCCTCACGAGCGCATTGAATCGCCGCTGCCATAAATTCAGTGTCCATACCAACACTCCTTTAGCTACTTTCGTCTCGACTCAGTAATTGAAACTTAATTGGGTTCTCAATGGGCTGCAATCACTAAGGGCAGAAAAACCCGCCAATCAGAAATTGGCGGGCCTTTTAGATTTTAGACTGAAAATTGCCGGACAGGCTAATCAATGTAAAATTGACGACTGGTTTCACTGCGACGAGAAAGCTCCATCTCACCGAATTGTCTAGATTCTTTGTAATAGAGGGTGAACCAGTATTTTCCTGGTTCGAGCGTGCCTTCACCATCGACACCAACATTTGCAGATGTTTGGGCCGGGTCGTTTTTGCCGTAGCTCCAGCGCAGGTCCCAGGTATCAGACGGAATTTTTGCGACGAAAATTCTCAAGCGGCGAGACTCGCAGCTTTTATATTCCGGTGACCGGAAGTCATTCCAACGAAATGCTGGTGTCGTGCCGTTAAAATGTTCACCGACGGCGGGAGAATGAACGACTGGACTCGCGCTTGAAAGTTGATCGCTTACAATGAACCAGCCTTTGGTTTCAACACCATCTTTAGTGGTGATATCGATGAGATAGAGTCCAGGTGTCAGGGCAACTGAATCTCTTGTCGCTATTTCAAAATAAATATCAGTCGGGTCTTTCGGATCAATATCTAGCTCCCATTCGCCAATACCTGCCTGTTTGTCGGCAATAACTGTATCGGGATAGCGTTTCACAGTGATTTGTTGGATTGCGTCTGGGTCATTTAAATGACCAGAAATTTTGGTTTTGTAGAAAACTCCTTCGGGTTCAACCTTTCGGCCTATATCCATATAGAGGCCTTTAATCAGACTTGGAAGTTTCCAGTCGACAGGAAAACTGTAATCACAGTTTTCATTATAAACTCGATCTAAAAGCTTCAAGGCGTTATCCCTGACCTCAGGTTCCGCATCCGAGAACAGCACTGATTTGATCGACAGACCCATGTCTTTCAAATCTCCTTTCGCATACGAAGCATGAGCAGACTCAAGCCGCTCAGCACCATCCAAAGCCGACACATTTTTAGGTTGTTGATTGGCGATAGCACTAGTGCAACCAATCGACGCCACGACACTAAACACAGACAAAGCTAATTTACGTCTCATTTTAATACTCCTACGTTGAATTCATGAGATGCTGTTAGCTTCCCACAAACCAAAGGGCGAGTTGTCACGGCTACGAAAAATGTATGTAAAATCTTCATGACTTTGAGCCCACAAATCGGTAACCAACACCACGCATAGTTTCGATAAGTTCCGCACAAAGTTTTTGTCGCAACTGAAGAACGTGCGTATCGACTGTCCTGGTCGTTGGATAACTTTCGTAACCCCACACCAAGTCTAGAATTTCGTCGCGAGAAAAAACCTTACCGGCGTTCTCTACGAAAAATTTCAGTAATTCGAATTCCATTTTAGTCAGGGAAATGGCCGTTTCGTTATAGGTGACACGCATTGTTGAGCGGTCAATTACAAGGGCACCAGTGATGAGGCGATCGGCGTTTGTATCTTGTATGCGGGTCTGTTTATTAGTTTGACGCAATCTGGCATGGATGCGAGCGAGAAGCTCTCTTGGCTCAAAAGGCTTCGTTAGATAATCATCGGCACCTAATTCCAAACCGAGAACTTTATCGATGACATCTGCTTTGGCAGTTAAAAAGATAACTGGCGCTTCAACACCACTAGTGCGCCAACCGCGTAGAAGATCGACGCCCTGCCCGTCTGGCAGCATCCAATCTAGAAGACAGAGATCCCAGCTGGTGCCAGCTTGATTTGCTGCTTGGATAGAATTAGCCAAAGAAACTTGAAATCCTTCTGCTGAGAGAAACTGTATCAAAGGCGTGGCAATATTGAGCTCGTCTTCGACCAACAAAATTTTCTTTGCTTGAAACTGCAATTAAGTATTCCTAATCGTAATTTGAAATCGTGACGGTGCCTCAATAAAATCCAGTGAGTGGCCTAATTTTTTTAGAGTACTCAAGACGATAGATAGACCAAGCCCCATGCCGCTGCTTGTGGCGCCTTTAACAAACTCTTTTCTCAATTTCAGATAGTCTTTTTTCGAGAGATTGCCAGCATCTTCGATCTGCAGCTGCAAACTATCACCAATCGAAGTGATTGAAATTTGGCAGGGCGGTCTGCCATGCTTGCACGCATTTTCGATGAGGTTGGAAATACAGATGCCAAGCCAGTACGGATGAGAACGCGCGAACACCGTTTCTTTAGGTGCGATAAAGATCACAGCATCACTATAAGGTTCGACCAACTTCTGTAAAAATGCGCTGACGTCGATGAGTTCTTTGGCATATCTTTGGCTAGAGTTAGCATTCAAATAGGACTTACTGCCTTCAATCAGTCGCATCAGCCGTCGGACGTCATCGGCGATACGTAAATAGGCCGATTGTCCATCGCCACTGAGGTGCTCGAAATCGTTGCGCAGTAATTCGAGAGATAGGCCAATGCTGGTTGCAGGGGTTCTGAGTTCGTGCGCGAGGGTTTGCAGTACCATGGCTTTTTCTTTGCGTCCTTTTGTGCGGGACTGGGTCCATAGGATAAAGAGGATCAGGAAACCGATAGACATGACGACTGTTGAAACCCAAAGAATACGAAGGGCTAGGATGCGGCCGCGGGCGTAAAAAGTATCTGCCAGCACACAAAATGCTTCACCGGAAATGAGGCATTCCTGATCGCGGCTATTTTCGACAATTCTTATGCCTTTAGTTTCGACTTTCTGGTTGACGTTTTTAAGCTCAAAAACTTCGTAGACCGCATTAGCATTAAGGTGCGCTGCACCAGAAACTTTGAGCACCCAAAGATTCCTATCCACGACGATTAAGGGCGAGCCGGCGACCCAGGCTCGGGTTTGAGAGCTACTGAGAAAGGTTGAGGGCCCAAAAAGTGGCTCCTTAGCGATTGGAAAGAACTGACGATACTCTAAAACATGCAAAAAACGTTGATGGGCTTTTAGCCAGGAGTAATCGAACGCTTGTAAACCTGAGCGATGCGCTCTGGAGACAAAGCTGCGGCCAAAGGGATGAATAAATGGAGGACTGCTGAAAAAATCCGCGGGCGCTGAGGTATGGCCGCAGACTGTTTCGGTGAAAAGAACTGCTTTTTTCATCCGAGCGTCTTCAGAGTTGAATCTGTGCTGGAGATCACAGGTCTCGGTAAAAGCAACCAAGGCTCGCAAATCAGTCACCGAGTATGAGAATGTTTGCGGGAGGTAGGTTGCAGCTGATAACAGTTCCTTCTGGCGCTCTTCAGCTTGGGAGAACGTGTTTACCGAAGTGAATGGAGTTTGTATCTTAATAAGGTTTGTGATTTTTTCGACGAAGGTGTCTGTCGAAAAAGCCGATGGCGCAGTCCATCCAGCTTGCACTAGAAAACCTAGAGACAAAACTAGGACCAAAAGTCCGAGACCGATGATGTAGGCCACAATCTTCATAGGAGTCAGATATAGCATATAAATAATGCGGCTATGTCAGGGGAATGTCAGGTCTTAGTCATAGCTGAATAGATCCAGGAAATCATGATATTACAAATACACTCGACCTTTGGATACGAATCGCTGCTTTTTGTTTTTAAATCGGCTAACACTTCGCTACGTCCAATAATGCGATTCTCTTAAAAGAGGTCACCGATGCGATTACTTCTATCAATGATCCTGTGCTCGATTGGTGCACTCGCCTGCACACAAGTCCCATCTGAGTCGACTTTCGAAGGTTCCTACATAAGGAACAAGACCCTTACGTCACGAATGGTTAACGTGTGTTGGCGTGATGGCGATGCGCGAACTCAGGAAGATATGGACCTTGTGAGTTCGGTCGTTACCAACGAGTACCGCAGAGCTGGGATATCATTCACCGGTTGGACCGAATGCCCAGCGGGAGCCGAAGCGCCGGCATGGCTTGTAGTCGCCGTTCAAGATCAGCAGCCCTACGCTCGATTCGGCTGCAAAGAATGGTCGGACGAATGGTGTGTGCGACTGAACTTCAGATTTAACAACTGGCCTAGTGTTTGTGCAACGGATGATTGGGAGAATGCGTGGGCATGCCACTGCACTCAAGCGGCGAACCGCGCGATCTGCATTCAGACCTATGCCCTACATGAATTCGCGCACGCTGCTGGTCTTGCGCATGAGGCTGACCGTCCGGACAGCACTTGCTCTGATAAGACAACGCGAGACTCCGATGCCGAGGATGTTGGTCCTTACGATCCGAATTCGATCACGAATTACTGCGGAAACAAGCAGCTTATTGTGGATTTAACCGTTCCAAGTCTCAGCGACGGCGATATTGCAACCCTCGAAGAAGTTTATCGCCTTTTCTGACAAGCGTTAGCTGATCGCTGTATAGACTCTATGAACGTCATCGTTGTCATGAATATCTGAAAGAAACTGCTCAACATCTTTGCGTGCATCGCCCGATACATCAACATTCGATTTTGCTTTGTAACCCAACTCTGCAACGGAAACTGCCCAACCAAGCTCGCTCAAACCTTTATTCACGAGATCCAAATCGGTTACTTCTGTGTAGAAAGTGGCTCCGGTTTGACCGTCCTCGTTTTCATCCGCACTAAATGGTTCGACCTTCTGGGCTCCGGCTTCAATAGCAGCGCTTTCGATATCGACACCGGTCTGATTGATCGAAGCTTCGATAATGCCCAACCGATCAAACATCCAAGCGACCGCACCAGAGTTCCCTAATTGGCCTTTGCGAAACAGTGAGCGAACATCGCTAGCGGTTCGATTGTTATTATCCGTCAAACATTCAACAATGACCGGAACTTGATGGGGAGCGAATCCTTCATAGGTTAAAGTCTGGAAAATAATCGTTTCATCGGTAAGACCTGCACCTTTTTTAATGGCGCGTTCGATAGTGTCTTTTGTAGCGAGATTTTTCTTGGCGTTCTCAACTGCTGCTCTTAGGCGAGGGTTTCCTAGGGGATCGGCACCTCCCATTTTCGCAGCTACCATAATCTCTTTTACGAGTTTTCCGACAATCTTACCTTTTCGGTTTGCCGCATCCATTTTGCCCGCATGCTTCCACTGTGCGCCCATGTTCGTCCCTCGAAAGTTGATAGGCCGGCATACTACAGGTAATTATTTGTCTTTTTCAACAGAAGGGATTGAATTTGGAAAAAAGGGATTGGTATAACCATCGGTAGTAATAAGTATTTTTAGCAAATTCTTCCAAATAAAAAAGGCTGCGAGGATTTGTTCACCAAGGCAACCTAGTAGAATCAAAGCAAAACTGTCATAATATAGGCTTAGATATCAAAAGATAATCAGAGGGATTTGGGATCTGAATACTAAGCAAAAAAATTCATTACACTGCTCGTGGCAAACAATAAGTGTCCTTGCGGCTAGCATGTTGTGGATTTCCGGCCCTGCTTGGTCAGAGACCAATGGCGAACGTGAGATTCCGAGTTCTTCCGCAGAAATTGACGAGTGGCTGGAAACGGCAGCGACACTCAATAAACCTTCGATGGTCGACCCGGCAGGATCGCACGGATCGTTTGGCATCGACCTCGGTGCCGGCGTCAGCCAACTTACGACAAATTCAAAAAACAGAGTAACGACCACAGAACTTGGCGGCGCTTCCCCAAATGAAGGCCGATCATCGGTCTCTGTTCCAAAAGTTTGGATTTCAAAAGGTACAATTCTGCCCGTGGATTTTACGCTAACGGCCGGCTCAACCCAGGACCAAGCATTCGCAAGCGCTGGCGGCATCGTCCAGCTAACGCTCTTTGAAGCGCGCGGTCTTCCAGCTTTGTCTGTGCGGGCTATGCATGGCAGAACCTTCGGCAAGAACGATACTGAAATACTAACAAACAGTGGCGAAGCAGCAGTCAGCATGGGATTTCTGAGCTACTTCCAACTGTATGCAACATCTAGTATCGACAATCATCGCGCACAAATTAAGGTCGATCCAAGCAGTGATATTGTCTTTCTGCTTAGAGAAAGCTTTGAAGGTGACTACTACGAAAAAGAATGGCGGCAGCGCTCACACGCTCTCGGCATCAAGTGCGCCATACTTCCAGGAAGCGTAAACATCACAGCTGAGACCACTAGATTTTCCACTGAGCAAGATGCCTTTACTCTCCGGCTCTCAACGTTTTTATAACCGACAATCTGCCAATAAAAAAAGCCTCTCGGTAGAAAACCGAGAGGCTTCAGTTTAGAGTTGGTTTAGTTCAAACCACCAAAGTGCGCTGCGTAAGAGATTCCAAGTTTCGCAAAACCTGCAGCTTGGTTAAACGCGTTAGCATTTTGGATTGTATCATTCGCTGTATGGATATGACGGTTGTATGATGTCGGATTCTCGAAAGGAAAGGATGCTGCAAATCCAGCTCTTGTCCAAGATGCATGGTCGCTGCTACCACCTGAAAGACTAGCCTTAGCCCAAGGAAGACCAACATATGAATCTACAAGTTTGGTCAACATGTCAGTAAGTCCAGCCTCAGTGTTATTGGTTACAAACCAGATCTTATCTTCAGTTCCTTCTGCCTTCCAAAGAGTCATGTCGTGCTGAACCATTGCAACAACATTGACACCGTCCGTTTTGTAACGAGTCGCAATGTCTTGGCTACCTACTAGACCGATCTCTTCAGCAGCATATGCATGAATTTCGAGGGTACGGTCAAAGGCGATGCCTTCTTCCATTAGCACGCGAAAGACTTCTAAATTTGTGCTTGTACCGCTGGCATTATCATCAGCACCTGGTGAGCGGCCACCAAACATAGTGATACTGTCCAAGTGACTTCCAAGAACGATAACTTCAGTCGGGCGCGTCTTACCTTCGATGCGAACGATTAAACTTTTTTGACCAGTACGAGTGCCGTGCGAGAATGTATTGATAGAAACATCGCTACGTCCCATGCGCATCGCTTCGTACTTCTCAGCGAGTAGATCAGCAACTTGCTGACCAGTCGGTGAACCGTGATGGCGTGTATGGATATTAGATAGGAACTCAATGTTCGCTTTGATGTTATCGGCAGAAACCTTGGCTACTGCTGTTTCAACTCGAACGTCGCGAGTGGTGACTGGAATGACAGGAACTGGAGTTGCTGCCGCTTCAAGAACGACAGGGTCACCGCTTAATTTAACAAGGACGCCGCAAGCGAATCCAAGTTGGTGAAGGCGCGCAGAAAGTTCTTCGGTTTTTTCAGGGAGAAGACGCATGACACCGTAACGGCCTGGTTCAAATGCAAGCATTTCACCGTATTCGCTGACCCATTCTGGTTCTGCAAACCAGTTATAAAAATTCACAACGAAAACGTTGTCGAAATCTGTTTCTTTTGCAGCGGCTTCTTTAATCACCAGCGAGTTTACGTCGCTATAAATCACTAAATTAGGATTTACCGGTGCAAATTTGGAGACACCCTTCCAAATTTTTACAGGATTGTCTTTTGCTGCTTGTGCTGAAGCAGCAGCGAATAAACCCACGACAATGAAAAAGGCGTGCGCGAACTTCATGACTCCCCCTTTGCCACATTTTAGTATGGCCAACTGCGTTAGTTCCCTTGGAATTGATATTGATAATGATACCCTTAACTGGCCGGCTGGTCAAGAAAGCTGGCTGAATTCTCGCTGTCATTTCAGTTATTTAATGAGGAAGTGTGTCGCATCTGCGTCTCAAAAGCACTTTTCGAATGATGAGAATTTTTGCTTGAGCATTGAAATGCTCAACTGCATTTAACTTTCTAACAATGATTTTAAAATTCGTTAGCATGCCAACATGGCTCATTGATTAATATAAAGAAACTCACTACTTTCTATGCGTCTGAATCGAACGCATTCGCAGCCCCCAACTGCTTTGCTCTCCACGAGAGGACAGCATTCGTGTGCCAAAGGTCCATTCAAGTCGGTAACCCTAACGTCTTTGAATTTGGAGAATCTATGAAATTGGCAAAGTACCTAGTCTGTGCAGTAGCAATGGTCGCTGTAGCTTTCACAGCAACTGCGGATCACTCGAGCAATCCATACGAAATCGCTAGGCAAGCAGGATACGTCAAGTCTGACGCAGAAAGTTTGTTGATCGGATTAACGCGCGGTCGCTCACCGGATTTTCACCTCATTAATAAGACCGGCATGGTCGCAAAAGAAGCACAAGATTTAGAGCGCGCAGCTGAAGGTCGCGGCGGTCGCAACCAATCTGGAGACATCCAAAGAGAAGCACGTGAAGTATTTGCTGCATTCAGAAGTCTCGCTAGAGATTTCCGCGCGGACAGAGGCAACCAAAATCATCGGGGTGCATTTCAGCAACTTGCGCAATCAATTGAAGATCTTCGAAACTACGTTGGCGGCCAAGGCGGCGGTCGCGACGATGGCGGCGATGGCTATGATGGTCGTGAAGACGGCCAAGACGACGGTTACGACGGCCAAGATGGTGGCCATGACGGACACGACGGTGGTGATGTCGATGGCTTCGAGGGTGGAAGAAACTAAGTTTTTTTTTCTTATATAAAGAAGACGCTCTTAATTTATTGGGAGCGTCTTTTCATTTCACCGACTTACTTAGCTTTTAATCCCTTTGGGCTCTCGCATCTTAAAATACTTAGCCAGAGGTGCCGCGACTCCCGCCCACACTAAGCAAGAACACAACGCAATGATACCAAACATCGTATCAGTAAATACGAATGCCGCATTTTTCTGCACTAATGTAATCACACCTGACGTTATGCCTTTGGAAAAACGGTAGCCAAAGGAATCGATAACTTCTTTAGCACGGTACCGTGCGTCAAAAGAGAGAGGCATGTACAACATCTCTTTTGCTGCCCTAAAAATTGAGTAATCGACGCATTTGAAACCGGCATAAGCGACGCCAGCTGTCATAAGACCTGGATCACCAATGAACAAACCAATGGTCACAACATGAAGGACGGGAATAAGGATATTTATAAGGCCTGGATTTAAAAAGCGAAGAATCAAAGGAGCAGCAATAAACTGCAACACAGCCGAGAGCGTATTGATAAGAGCATAGTATTTCATACTCCAAGCAGTTTGAATCTCTGGATCTGGCATATCGATTTGCAGCAGCGATTGAAAACTAATTTCTAACACTGCGGCGACAACTTGAGTCGCTAAAATGATCAATAAAATTAGAACAAGAACTTTTTCCTTCTTGAAAAGTTTTAAACCCAAATGATCCGGGTCTTTCACTTTATCGTGATCTGGCTCGTCTTTTGGTTCGCCGAATTTTTTGTAAGCTAAGTCAGAAAATAATGCTGCGGGAAGAGTTAGTGCAGCAGCAATGTAAATCATGGAAGCGGTACCAACCGTACTTGCGATCTCTGCACCAATTAAGCCCGCAGCAATAGCGCCGAGAGATCCGATTCCACAGATCGGGCCATTGTACTTCCTGGCATCTTCAGAACTTAGCGTACTATTAAGGAACGACCAATACTGTTCTATGAGTAGAACAACGTAAGCTGATCTGAAAAGGTAGACTACCCAGACAGCTGGTTTAAGTCCGCTTTCATACAGAAACACACCTACTGACATTATAAGCGCTGAACCAATGGTCGTTATCAGGAGAGTTTTGCGCGATCCGAAAGCTGAAAGAATGCGGCCGTAGATATAGGTGACAATAAAAACAGATAGCGGAATGAGTGCCATGATCGTCGGTAAATTTGCGGAGCCGTACGCACCTTTAAAGAGTGTGTTGGATGGGCTACGAATGAACTCGTAACCTCCCAAAACAAAACCAGCGGCTATCGCTATCAATGTCGCGGCGACAATTGGTTTCAAATTTCGATTGCCTACTGCTTCAGATGACATTTGTCTGCTCCCGCATCAAGATCCCGTCATGCTTCGCAGCATATTTCGCAAGTATTCGACAACGCTTTGCGCAAATGACGGGGATAAAAACCAGCAGGCCACCAGTACAACAACTAGGGACAAAAAGATAATTCGTTTCATCGACCAGACGCCGCTCGGCTTGGTCTTTATTCCCTCCATGACCATACTTAAATTGACGGTAGCTGGAGAGGATCTCGGCGGCATCGGGTGTTTGCATATACGGTGCAGGCCGTCTTCGATTTCGTCTTGGCTCTTGCCAATTGTTTTCGAAAGAGCCTCAATTGCTGATTGGAAAGACTTTTCTACTGCATCCTGCGAATTTCCAACGACATCGGATATTTCCGAGAAAGCCATGCCAACAACAAGACGCAAATAAACAACCTCGCGCTCAAACGGCTTCAAGCCACGAATACCCCGGTCTAGGTCTTGCTGAAACTTAACTTGGCGTAGGCCGTCTTCGCCAAGTGGATCAGAATCGACGTTGGCCAGAATGGCACTATTCTCGAGCATAGAGGTGTTAGCGTTCCAAATATCGGCACTAAACTTACGTGTTGTTGTATAAAGTAAAAGGCGAAGATCTTCGTAAGTTTGGAGCTCGGTTAAAATACCTTCATTTAACGAAATATAAACTTCTTCGATGGTCTCAGATGACTTCTGTACCTGACCGGTCATCCGCATCATGTAGTCATAGATGCTTTGACGTTCGCTTTCTAAAATTTCCAATAGGGCACCAGTTTGCCCACTGCGGAATTTGCGAAACAATCTCTTGTTTTCGGAAATGCGTGTTGGGTTCATTGTCGTACTCCTCG
>CAMAXT010000035.1 GCA_945862295.1 Pseudobacteriovorax antillogorgiicola | reverse complement strand
AAGTAATGAGCTTAGATTGTTTATAGCGGACCTGAAGTCTGTCACTTTAAAATGGTTTAAACAGAACGATTTCCTGGCAAAAATGTCAAAATACAAAATTTTTGGAAATTTAGTGCCAGGATAATGTCAAACGTGCCCCGGGCTCTCGGATGGACCCGGATTTCGGATTTCCGGATTTCGCGGGTGGCCCCGGATTTCGAGGACCCGGATTTCGGATTTCCGGATTACAGCGTTACGATGGTGACAGTCTTTCGACATCTTCTTGCCTAATAGACCCAGCAAACAGTTGGTTCCATTTTCGAACGATCACTTCGAGCGGCATCATCAGCAAGAACAGCCAAATCCAAGGCGTATCTAAAATCCAGTAAAAATCTCGCAAGGTCTTATACCGAGTTGGTAGAACCAACCCACCCTGCCCTGTTGCCGAAGCCAGCCAAGCATCGACTGCCTCAAGCTGGTTTGACCCACCTCCGGCGAGTTCCGCTCCGGTCAATTGCGCTAATTCTTCCAGCTTTTGTGGCGCGGCCTCCATTTCGCTGTCTTTATAGATTTCAGGAAAGACGCTAGTGACCGACGTCTTTAAATTACCGAATGCTGGGTGGTTGCCGTCTAGCTCAAACGTGCAGCGCTGGCCACTCGCCATGAGAGCCATGATTGGTCCACTGATATCAATCTCATTAGGTCCTGCCGCGTGGACTAAGACTTTCGACGGATCCATTTCCATGCTACAGATATTTATCCTCCAATCTTTCCCCGGCTGAAAAAATCGTGCTGCGGGTCCCTGGAGAGAGACGCGCCATTCGTTGCTTTCGTTTTTTTGTCCACGCAGGATTAGATTTTTTGCGACTAGGGGTTTTCTTAAGTCTTGGCGCATCAGCCAAGTCATCGATGACTGCATGAATTTGTTATAGGTCTGCCGTGCTGTGTTATCGTTCGCTGACATCGCCATGCGCCAGAGAGAATCACTAAATAACCAGATTGCTCGGCCTTTTCCCGGGTAAGATGCCACCGCAAGTGGAATTTTTTTACCATCAGGAAGTTTGGCGTGCAGGAGCTGAGTCGAATGATCGTCTTTAAACTTCACCCGCTCCATGTGATGAAGGCCTTTGGCGTTATCGAATGCTTGAAAATCACCGGCTAGCCCTTCCCAGTCATCGTAGACGTTCGCTAATGCTCTTTTCTCAGCAGTAGGCTCCGCTAGTTCGATAGAAAAAGTCTGTTCTGGATCATATGCAGGGCCTGTCGGATCGGGTTTCATCGGCGATCCAAACTCTCCACCGCTTAGCTGCATAAGATCAAGGGGTGACGAGGTCGTCGCTCCGGTAAAATCAAACGGAATGATGGATTTGAGTGGAGAAGAATTTAGATCAGCGGTTTGCAACGATCTCGGACCACCTATAAAAAGCAATCCGCCGCCATCAAGGACAAACTGAACGAGGTTTTGTTGATACTCAGGCTGCAAGAACTGAAACAAGGTAAAGTTCTGTAAGACGACAACGCGAAAGTTTGGCAGCTCTTCCTTAAACAAGCGGTCAACTGGGAACGGGATCAAACTGAGTTCCCGTTCGCTCACTTGTTGGCTATCCCAAGGATCTCTAAGAATGAAAAAGCTAATCAAGTCATACTTAGGCTCAGACTTCAAATAGCGGCGGAGAAAACGGCCGTCAAAGCTCGGTGCGCCAAGTAGATGCAACACGCCGACAGTGTTTGGCATCACTTCAACCTGTGCATAGGCAACGTTGTCCCACAAGGATTTTTCAGAGGCAACTGGCAGCACTTTAAGGCTTAAAAGATGCTGACCTCTTTGTAGCGGCGGAATCACTACTGCAACACTTGCTTCGGTATCTTTATCAATAAACTCAGCATTGACGGTTGCTAATGGAATCTCGCCGCTTAAAACCTGAATTTGCACCCGTTCACCGCTAGAGAATTGACCACGCCTCTTCACTGACAGAGAGAGTGAAAGCGGTTTATCTTCAAATGAAAAAGGCGGGACGTCATGGCTACTGATCCAGTAGTTGATATTTTTATCGGCATTGTGGCCAAGGATTAATCCGCGCGGCTTATCGGTCGCACCAGCGCCTTGCTTCCCAACTCCGCGAAGTGCTGGGTGCCATTTTTCCGAAGGAACAAAATCCCCACCATCGGTTGCGATCAGCCAATGGTCCGCACCGACTTTATAAATCCAAGAATCAATGACACGACTGAGTGGGGTGTAGCCTTGAAAAACTTCCGAGTCTAGCTCACTCAGTTTCGAAATCTTTGGAATGCAACCGATCCGCACACACTCTTGCTCGATATGAGAGAGCGTGCTCGCAAAAACAGTCTCACCATTACCGGATGACAGATCGCCGCTGTCGGTCAGCACGCTTTCGGAATCGTCTAGGAGCACATGCAATGGCTTCTGAGTCATTGTGCGCGGCAGTTGTTCCGTCGTCGTACGCGGAAAAAAACAGATAAAGATCGGCGCGATCCAACCGACGCGGCAGATAGCAGCTAGGGTGCCCCGTAAGAAGCCCATATCTAAAAACCAAGCAATCCACAATGCAAAGACCCCAAGGGCAGCAAAGCCACCTAGCCAAAGCAGGTAGTCTTGGTTTGTATCAAAAATGAATCCCATATTACCTCAGGCGTTTTAAAATTTCCGGCAAATGGATCTGATCTTTTTTATAATCCGTTGCCAAAGCAACCATCACTAAATTTACAAAAACGCGGACACTACGCTCAAATTCGGGTTGCGCAGCGCACGGAGACGGTGATGGCCGGTCTTTTAGCACACTCAGCAAACTGAACGGCACTGCGATGACCGCTAGACGCCCGTCGAAATGAAACCCTCGCCAAACATTGCTGTTACAGTCGGGCAAAGCATCTAAAAGATAAAATGAGCGCATCATCTCATGATCAGGCGGTAACGCCATCCATCCGTCTTGAACTGCCATGCGCATGCCTTCAGTTAGCTTAGAAAGCAGCTGTTCCGAGGTTTGGTTTTCAATGACAAGGAAGCCTCCTCGCTTTATCCAGGTAGCGACTTCTGGTTTTAGACGACCATCCGGTTGCGTCAAATCGCCGACGCCGTTAGCAAAGAGCCATGGCTCGCTAAGGGCGGCTTTATTTAGGACGCGCGAAACTTTTGCAGTTTTTTCTAGTTCGAGGCTAGTACGGCTGGCTAATTCACGGGCCAAAGTCTCATATGTCTCACCTTCGCTTAATGCGGACGTATTAACATGCAACGCCATCCCTGCGTCCGCTTTCTGAGGTACCAAGACCGCTCCAGCAGCTGCCAGTAATATTAAAAGTTCTTGGCGGCGAAAGACATTTTTTCCAAAACGTGCGATAAGTAAAATAACCGCCTCCAATAAGCAGATTGCTGCGAGTAAGAACGCAGCTAACTTCAACCATGGAAGAGGATCTTCCCTGTCCTTTTTCGACGCCAACTGTTTTTCAGACCAATTTGCTTGCGCAGTCCACTTTGGTGGAAACGAAGCATTTTCACCCGGCGCAATGGTACTCTCACCGATCGGGACATTCGAATTGCGCACCCTTGTTAAATCGAGTGGATCGCTGCTATTCGCCGCTCGCCAAAGAATTTCAACGATGTCTTCGGCCCGGGGCCAGTGGGCAGCTAGTCTATTTCCCGTCTCTAACACCCCTTGCCAGCGCAGCAGGTCTTGAATCAAAACAGGCATCGCAGCATGATTAACACCAGTTTGCCTAGACGGTTTTAAGGGAATCGTGAAGGCTAGCACTTCAAGTCCAGAGTTATCATCACGCTGGGTAAAAGCAACGGCTTGGTCTTCTCTTCCGTAATCGCCGCCGATTTGTTTTGCACCAAGGGACGGCAAAAGAGTGATCCAATGGGTGCGCGACGTTACCTCTGCACAAAATGCCGGATCGCTTGCGTCATTAGATCGGATCAGACGGACATAGCAGCGGCACATCTCAGGGTAGTTTGCTTCTAAGTCATGAGGTGCGAGCCAGATGCGCGGCATGTCGCGGCGGCGGCCGTCTTTTGCGCCTTGCTTGTCTTTATACTGCAAGCGCGCAAGCTCAACTGAAGTCGGACAGTAACGGTCATGACCATTGCCGGTACCGCCAACGATCACCCAAAATGGGTACTCACTTGCGCCGGGACCCGGTTGAACGATGAAATCGCGACGGTGGATTTTAAAACCAAGCACCTCAAGAGCGATCTGCAACTGGGAGGTTGGATCTTCCAAATTTTGTTCGGAGTTACCGTCTGCAATAAGTAAGATGTCTTTCTTTGCACCTTGCAGAAAGACTCGGAATTCATTGTCCGCGCTAATAAGATCGACGCCATCAGTCTTCAAACTAAGAACAACTGGTGTGTCAGCAAATCCCGGATCATTGCCTGATTCGCCGATCGCTGTGACCGGCCAGTTTACAGAAATAATAGCGCGTTGGCGGCCAACAGGAATTTTCCATGGAAAGACGCCTAGCTCTTTACCCATGAACGTCGCTGTCACTGTCCCTTGGGATTCGCCAGCAGTGTTATGACGTGCAACTTCCACTTCCCAGTCCATAGACGAACTTGCCGGCGCTGACAGGTAGCGAGCTTCACTTACGTAGAAGTTTTCAACCAGTGCTTTACTCTCATCGGACATGTCATAAAAAATCACATCCATGTCATCAAGGAGGTATTTCCAGTTAAACCCAGTCCAGGAGAATTGATCTTTATCGGAGATAACAAACAGACGGTCAACATCACCAATGTCATCCAGCATTTCTTTTAAGGCGTTGCCAAGTTTTAGACCCGGACGGTGAAAGCCGAGGCTTTTAATTTGTGTAGCGACTTGTGCAGCATCGGTAGGCTCTGATACGCCTTTGCTATGGCTCGTGGACACAGTAACCCGGCCAGAAATTTTCAAAGTCGAAAAAAGAACACTGACTTTGTCGGCAATCCCATCGAGCGACTGATGGGCTGAAACCGATGGGCTCATATCGACAAAAATATGGATGCGAGTTTGGTTTGGTTCAAACGGCGTAAACACCAATGTTCGCGGGCGAGCACTAAATAGTACTGCAACCACAGCTGCGAGTAAGAAGCATAGAAAAGCTAACAGTGGCGGCAGGCGAAATACGAGCTTCGGCAGGATCTTTCGTTCCATATCTAAGATACGAACGGTCGGCAGCCAAAGCCTCTTCTGCCGTTTGCGGACAAGCCACCAGATGATGAGACCAAGGACGCCGGCGCCAATGGTCGCAAAAAAAATCTGGGTGATGTCATATGCTGCATTCATCACTGGCATGTGGAATAAAACCTTTCACCTATTAGCCAGCTACCTGGCACTGGGTCAGCAAGTCTAAATACGCGGCAATGCCGGTTCGGTCCGTGATCTGCATCCCGGTTGAACCTTGCTTCCTAAGCTTCGCTTCTATTTTTCCCATCCAAGCACGCAACTGCGCTTGATACCCTTGCCCATGCTTTAAAACGCTGCCCTGGTACTCTCTTTTATTGAGACCTTCATCAAAATAGGAAGTGTCGTCTTCTATCCAGTTTAGGTCGATCTCCATAGAGCTGAGGAGATGAAACATGACCGAACGCACTCCTAACGCCAGAAACCCGCAATAATCCGCAGCACCTAGTCCATCACCGATAAAAATCGCGATATTTGATTTTCGGCTCTGATAGACGTGCTCGTTAAATTCTGATTTCATTTCAGCAGCAGAAAACCCTTGAGACCTTACCCGCTCAAAAATACTTACGATGTCGGAAGGGGAACGCGGCTTAGCCCGGTACTTAGGCTTTTCATGATTGCCATCGTCAAAAAGCCAGATCTCAACCAAATCGCCCATACGAAGATGCAGATGCGCCAAGTTAAGCCCGACCCTCGTGGCAATCTCAGCTTTCGAAGGCATTGGTGTGCGCACTTGGTCCGGCGCTGGCCACTGCATTGTTTCAGAAAGATCGATACCGATGACAATGCGTGACGATGCTTCGTCGCGAACCTCTCTGACAATCAATTGGTCGGTTCGCGCGTAGGCTTTCCAATCGATGAGATTCACTGGATCTCCGGGTGAATATTCACGACCTGATTCCGGAACGCGGCTTGGCCGGCGCAACGCCATGTAATGGCTGCCGTGCATACGCATACTATTATGATAGCTGCGGTAGTGTTGCTCGCGCGCTTGCGTCGGATGTAGCGACGCAAGTGTGGACGGATCTTTTGCAGAATTCTGCTTCATTAAACAATGCCCTTGGCAAGGTTATGGTGACGAGATTCAACGCGCTCTAGTACTAGATCAACAATCCGATCTTCATTAAGACCTTCTCTGATTCCGTGCGCTGTAAGGCGAATGCGGTGCCTTAAAACTGGACGAACCATGCGACGCACGTGTGCCCAGCGTACAGACTCTTGTTTTTCCATGAGTGCGAGTGCGCGGCAGACAGAAATTAAACTGATACCAGCGCGCGGACCAGCACCGTACCAGATGAGAGGGCGCATTTGATCGGGACAGTTTTCGTCCTCTGGTCTTGTCGATCGAACAAGATCTCTGATGCCTTCAAGGATGGCATCGTCGACAGCGATCGTGCGCACGCGGTTGATGATCTGAATGATCTGGTCGCTGCCAATCATATCGATCTCTTTATCGCGCATCGAGCCGCCGGTTTGTTCACCAGCTAAAGATGCCGTCGTATGTGCTCTGAGAATTTCCATCTCGGCATTAAGATTTGGATAGTCAACGAGGGTGTGTAAGAGAAAGCGGTCAAGCTGAGCTTCTGGTAACGGGAATGTGCCTTCGCTCTCAAATGGATTCTGCGTCGCAAAAACCATGAAAGGCTGCGGCAACGTGTGGATCGTACCACCAACAGTTACCGAGCGCTCCTGCATCGCTTCAAGAAGAGCTGACTGCGTTCTTGGCGACGCCCGGTTAATTTCATCGGCAAGCATCAGGTTGGTAAACACAGGACCTGGGGAAAATTCAAAGAACCGCCGCTGGTTGCTTTGATCGATATTTAAAATTTCAGAACCAATAATGTCAGAAGGCAGAAGATCGGGTGTGAACTGAATACGACCAAACACCAAACCAAGGTTTCGCGAGATAACGCGAACCAATGTCGTTTTCGCAAGTCCAGGTGCGCCGGTCATCAAAATGTGACCGCCTGACAACAAACAACAAAGGGTTTCGGTGATCAGTTCTTCCTGACCAAACACAGCTTTTCCGATTTGCGCGCGCAGTCTCGCCGCTGTATCAGCTGCCTGCTCCAATGAGATGGTCTGAGCTTCCATGTCCGCACTCTCCCAGTAAATTACCTGTGATCATTTCCATTTATTATAGCCCGACTGCATCGGACATGCCCACATAGAACTATCTAATTTTTAAGAAGATGCTTAATTTTTGAACTGCGCGCTTATCAGGGCGATGATTGCTAAGCTGAGCCTTGGCCACAAGGCAATCAGGCGAGTTAACGATGCCGCTTAACGACAAGGCCATGCGAGCGTAAAGCATGCTCTAGGAGGTAAGTATGAAAAAAAATAAGTTAGTAAGAAAAAAAGGCGGCGCAGCTCTCGAATACATTCTTGTCAGCACTTTTGCTGCGGTTGTGACGATGGGTGCCTTAGCGTTTGTGGGCACGGTCATTAAAAAACAACTAACTCATATGGGTGAAAAACTTGGCGTCGACGCCCCGGATTCAGACCTTTGGTCAAATCCATTTTCAGACAACGAATAAGTTCTGCTAGCAGGTCATCTAGGAGTTAACAATCAATCTTTTTTTCGGAGCACTAGCCTTTATTACAGCCATGAGTTTCATGAGCAGTATGGTTGTGCTTAAAAAAGAGTTTTCGGGTTTTATGGATACCAGACGACATTTTTTGGTCGAACCAGAAGCTGCAGCTCAGGTGTTCTGCGGAAAAAAGACCGGTGAAAAAGACTGTGCACTAACCGTTGAGATTCGAACTGCTGGATTATGGGAAGATCTATGCTTACACCAAAAAGCAAGCACTCATGATGTCGAACGATTCTATCTTTTGACACTGCAATGCAAAACGTCGCTTTTAAAAATTTATAGTCGGGATCTGCCGCCGTTAAAAAGTCTGATCAAGAGGTAAGAAGAGGTAAGAGATAAGCCGTCTCAGACTGCGCTGCGGTAGGTATCGAACGAGGAGAAGAGCACATTGAGGTCTTGAGTTTTATCGATAAGGTTTAACCCGCACCGGCAGCTATCTCCGGCAGCTTCACTCCAAGTGACTGTCAAATTCCAGGTCTTACCTAAGGTTTGAAAACTTACCACCTGCCCCACTGCTAAGCCCTTCTTCATAATAATGCCGATACCGGTTGCAGAAACATCAAACAATCGACAGGAAATCATATTACCGTCTAAGCCATCCACTAAGTGAATGGGCATTGTTACGGAAACATCTGTCCTTGATTTCGATCGTTTTTCCACAGGCACCGTTCTCGTGATTAAAAGGCCATATCTTTCTTTCGGGTCAACGGCTGGGGAGTTTAGGCTCTCAAAATATAACTAAATATTTTAGTTACTTAGGCCGACGTTGTGCCCTATACTGGCCCTATATCTTTCAACGCGGGAGTCATTATGTTTTTTGCAGTAGCAAAATTTACCTTTGAAGCATCCGGTAAAGAAGGAAGCGATGATCGCAAAGAACTCCGCAACCTTGTTGAAAAGATCAGGGCACGCTTTAAAGTGTCATGCGCGATTGTCTCCAAAGAGGAAGACGAAGGCTCCGCTGCGATCGCTGTGGCAGCTTTAGGGAGCACCGAAGAGGGTCTCGATAAGTCTTTAGATGGTATCGCAGAATTCTGCGAAAACTCTGGGTTTGGGCGCATTGAATCTGAACAAACACTTCTTGATCATATCGATGCGCTTGATGACTACCTCGAAGACGACACACAGAATTAATTACAAAGGACTTTACCTTGCCCTATACCCCCATTGATTGCGATTTTCATGACGAACTCGAATCAGCATCAACACTTGGTAAGATGGTTACGGTTGTTGTGGTCAACGAAAAGGGTCAACAACAGACGATCTCTGACATCATCATTGACCTTGGCCACGGTATCGATTCGGAGGGACGGGCGGAGTTTATGACACTTAAAAGCGGTCAACGCTTTCGCTTTGACCGCATCGTAAGTATTGATGGAAAAATTCGTCCGACTTAAGTGGTTATGTCAGGGGAAGCTGCATTTATGAAAAGTATACGACATTCGACAGCGAAGAACGCCCTTTCGGACGCCCAAACCATCTCAATGCAGGCACTCGAAACCTATCAAAAGGTTCTCGATAATCTGACGAAATCCGGTGCCAGCCGTAAAAAACAAGCCAGGCCAGCGCTAAAGCTTCCATATGTCGATACTGTTGAAGGCCTTGAAAATCTTTACCTGTCACTAAGTTCAGTTGCACCAGCACAGCCCGCGGCGGTAGACGAAGAGTGGAACCCATTGTCCCAACGTCCGCATGCACCATTGCCGCCACCAGTTGGAGGTGAGCTGGGACTTGAAATTACGGGGCTGAAGGAGGCGATTGACGCTTTCACGACGCTTTCCCATGAGATGATGCATGTCGCACTATGGGAGCCTTTTTTCGCTGGTAAATGGCGCCCACGCAGTCGCCGGCAGTTTCGTAATTTCTCTCTTATGGCCGAAGGATACTGCTTTTTCTTTAGCGATATTATTGTTGCCGGACTTGTCCGGGTAAGATTCCCCGACGGTGAGTTTGCATTGTCCAGGCAAACTCCTAGCAATGCGCTCTTTCCTCCTATAAGAGCGTTTCAAGCTCTAGGAATTGTCGAACACGACGACATACTTGACATCTATCTTGAAGGATTCACAGGCAAGAAAACGCAATTGTTACAACCGCGTGGAACTAGCAATTTTGTCGAGGCACTCGCGGCCCGGATTTACCATTTCTATAGTGGCACCGTTGGTTACCTCGATCGAATGTATGAAGCCTTGTCTGAGATTGGGGCACTCGATGAGTTCTACCACCGTTTTTGCAATCTACCTGGACTGCCATCATTCCTAAGCGAAACGGACGCTCGCCTTGCAAGTGAACGTGATTTTAAGCCTTATTTTAAAGCTTACTTCCAAAGCGGGCAAAAACAACTGGAGCAGTTATCTGCCGGAGCGATCGACAGGATTCGGTGGCGAAGAATGCTACAAAGTCGGGCCTACTATGTCATGCAAGTACGCTGGTATCTCCGTGAGGGACTGATCATCGCAGAACGGTGGCGGCCTGATGTTTCGCGCCGACTCCTCAGCGATGTTGAAGACTATCTAAGCGAACTTGCGGCGCTACTTTCCGAGCTCGGTCACAAACCTAGCCGGTCGCCGCTTCCTAAGCTATCCGCATTAGACTTGAGCTACGATACCCATGTGCGACAGATTCTTTTAAAGCACAAGGTCTGGGCAGGCCATCGGTGGCTTATTGTTCCGACTCGAGCCGGCGGACTTGTAAGTGTGTTTGACGATAACAAGTTAGATGAGCGCGCTACAAAAATAAAGATTCTACGAACCGTCGCATTCATTGTCGATGAATTGACTCGGAACATGAAGGCTAGTCAAACCATAGAACAGCGAACGGCGGTATTGGCCGAAATTCAGCGCATTGCCGCCATCGGTGCCCGGTGCGGAGATGGACGCGACAAAAATCTGAAAGCGGCAACCAAGGCATTGCGAGTCGCTCTGAAAAGGCCGTTGGTCAGAGACACCTGGTCACTACCTTTGTCGGCGCTTGATCCTAGCAATAATCTATTTAGAGAATTGGCTTTTTCTTACCAGTGATTAAGCAACTGAGTTTAGTTTTACCGGCGGCTGTTTCTGCAAATCCAATTCGATAAACGGTGCGGCCTGCGGCCTATGGAGCAAGAATCCTTGCACCAAATCCACACCCATATCTTTTAGAATTTGCGCTTCTTCCCACAGCTCAACGCCCTCAGCTAAAATCGTCGAACTTGAAATCTTCGCTGCCGTCACCAAGCCATGCAAAAATGCTTGCTTCGGTGGGTCGAGATGAATGTCTTGGATCAAACTGCGGTCGAGTTTGATCAGATCGGGTTTGATCTTAATCACCTGCTCTAGACCTGAATAGCCTTTACCAAAGTCATCGGTTGCAATTCGCATCTTCATCTTTTCGAGATTGCCTCGGACCTTCATCATCAGATCAAAATTATTGATCGCTTCCGACTCGGATACCTCAAACATCAGGTTCTGCCGGTCACCAAGGAGGTGTTGAAGTTTGTCGACGTTATAAAGGTTGCGGGGAAGGATGTTCATCATCAGAACGCCTGGCAAATTCATCGAATGATTAATCGCCTGTGCAAGACAAGCTTGATCTAACTCTAAGCCGACCTTTGCTAAGTGTGACAAGGCGAAAAGTACATCGGGTCGCAAGAATCTAGATTCAAGAAATCCAGGATTATTGGCATCAAAGAGATTTTCGAGCGCTTCTTTTTTGACTCTAATAAGCGACTCAAATCCGAATAGATGCTTTCTAATAGGCACAATCGATTTTTTGGCTTTGCACTCTTCGACTTCTTCCTTCGTCACCGCTTGCAGATCAAAAACTGCTTGATAATGCGGCTCGAGAAGGCCAGGAGTATGAATAAGAGTTTGCATCAACTCTTTCTGACGCTCTTTCATCCGGCGGAGTTGAATGCGTGATTCTTCCTGAGCTGAATCAAGCATTTGCTCGACAATCTCAAGGGTATCGACGCAAGGATTATTGATCGATGTTGAAAAACCTACCGCTAGCTCTGGCACGATACCGATGCATTCAGGCACCATGCGTTTGGTTTTATCGAGAAAGATTTCTTTCCAGAATGCATTGTGTAACTTCACAACAATGCGGTCAGCTAAACGCTCTAAAATACCAGGCGCAGGAATCGTATTCGAACGACGGGATTGCTCTAAGAAGATGTAATAGATATTGCTGTGAGCCGCCTTTCGGCAAAGGACATCGGAACCACGGAAGCTGCCGGGTGTACCCCAGATTTCCATCAGCAAATGGTTGAAGCACTCTTGCATACGAATATAGGCTTCGGCGCCGTATTCGATCCCTATTTTTCGAAAGCTCGATGCATCCACTAAAAGTACGCTGAGAGACCCGCTCTTTTTAAGCATATGCAGCGGAACTTGGGGATTAAAGGCTGCGATGGCACTGCGATTGACTTTACGGTACTCGCCACCCACTGCCCCGACAGTATCGAGAACAGAAACAACTTCTTCGGCAGATGGATCGTAAAGGCAGGTAGCCGTGTCTGGCACTTTGATTTCTGTCCGGTCGTTTCCTGACATCAAAATTAAAACCGGGATTCTTTTGCCTAAACTCGCAAGAAGATCGAACCATGCATTTTCAGGGATGTTTGGGATGCGGTGATCAACGACGACTGCGGCAACATCTAATTCGTATATCGACGACATTGCCGCCTTAGTGCCTGGCTTTGTCAGCGATGAGTCCACTCCATGAATTTTTAGGAGTGAAGAAACGCGTGCTGCCATTTCTTCATTGGTAGAAACAATTTTAATCATCGCAATTTCGCTTTCGGCTCGACCGACAAAAAATGCCGGTCGCGTAATGTTTATAGTGCCTATAGGAGTGAGTCGGCTGTTTTTGCCTGATAGTTAAGCTTCCGGTAGCATTTAAAGGAACTTCCTGTTAAAAACTCTCGCCATGCCAGATAGTTGCGTCCATCCACAGCAGTTGTGGATAAGCATGGTCTCGGGGCTGGCAACGCCCTATTTACCAACGTGTGTGCCAATTTGGCTAATAAATGCCCAGTGAACTTTACTAGCAGTGAGGCGGAGTCGTTATGACAGAAAAACAAAGTCTCCTCTCGCAGTTGAGACAGGAAAACATTAGGCATCCTGGTGCACTCGCTTTACCTGATTCTGACGATAAGCGGATTTTTACCGTGACCGAGCGGCTTTTATCTGAAGGTTCGGCGACCAGAGTCGCTTTGATGGGTGAAAAGTCAGTACTTTTTGCCAATGCTAAATCATTTGGCATCGACCTCGCTCTCATAGCCGGCCGTATCGACATTTACCCAGCTGACAAACCAGAAACAGCTCTCAGTAAAGCAGCCGAGCTTCTCTCGACAGGCGACGTGCAGGCCGTTATAGCTGGCAACCGCTCAACAACAGCTCAAGTCATCCGTGCGGGAATTAGCGGCGTTGGACTCACTCCGGGTGTCCGTACAGTCAGCGGAGCTTTCATTATGAACAAAGATGGTGAGCAAGTTTACCTTTACGCTGACTGTGGCGTAGTGATTGCACCGACAGAAAAGCAGCTCATTGATATCGCAAGCGAATCGGTGAAGACATGGAACTGCGTTTTCCCGCATACGCCGCCCGTTGTTGCCTTCTTGTCTTTCAGCACTAAAAGCTCGGCTACCCATGAGCAGCAGGAGAAAATGGCAGCGGTTGCAGCAAAATTTAAGGAATTATTTCCAAACATTGAAAGCGACGGGGAATTTCAATTCGACGCAGCATTTGATGCAGCTATCGGTCGCTCAAAAGCACCAAACAGCACGATTCCTGGGAGGGCAAACTGTTTTATTTTTCCCGATCTAAATGCGGGTAACATCGCCTACAAAATCACGCAACGCCTAGCTGGTTTTCAAGCTTACGGGCCTATTTTACAGGGCTTAGCGAAACCATTTTGCGATCTTTCGCGAGGTTCGACGGTCGATGACATTATTGCAAGTTGTTATATCAATCTTAAAAAGTCACGACTTTAAGGGTCAATTTGGCGCAAATCGCTAAATTACTTGCACTTCTTACGCACACTGCGTAAAAGTTGCTATCCATTTTGTTCGTCGGAATCAAACAATACAGGAGTAGTCCATGCAACCGATTAGCCGCATTTGCGGTCTTTTGCTTTTAGCAGCACTTTCAATGTCAGGCATTTCAGCATTCGCTGCCGAACCACAAAAAGGCGGCACTCTAATTTTCGGTCGCGGCGGTGACAGTGTTGGACTTGATCCAGCAAACCGTACTGACGGCGAATCATTCAACGTTACCGATCATATTTATGATTCACTAGTAACCTTCAAGCAAGGCACAACGGAAGTCATTCCAAATCTCGCTACTAAATGGGATATCTCAGCGGACGGCAAGACCTACACGTTTCAGCTCGTTAAAAATGCGAAATTTCACGACGGAACTCCGGTTAATGCTGAAGCTGTTGTGTTCTCATTCAAACGCCAACTGGACGACAAACATCCTGCATACAAATTTAGCGGACCTTACTCTTACCTTGCAGCAATGGGCCTCGATAAGCTCATCAAAGACGTAGTAAAAGTTGATGAGTTCACAGTTCGCTTTGATCTCAACAAGCCAAACGCGCCTCTAATCTCAACTCTTGGCATGCAAGCATTCGCAATTGTTTCACCAACCGCAGTCCTAAAATACAAACTAGACTTTGCACAAAATCCAGTTGGTTCTGGTCCGTACAAACTTAAAGTTTGGGAAAAAAAGCAGAAGATCGTTCTCGAAGCAAATCCAGATTACTGGGGCGGCACTCCCTACCTGAAAACAATCATCTTCCGCGCTATTCCTGATAACAACACCAGACTTCAAGAAATGATGGCTGGCAAGTTGCACGTTATGGACAATCCAGACAGCAACCACATCAAAGCACTCGAAGATAAACTAAAAGCAAAAGTTAAATTCGCAAAAGCTCCCGGTTTTAACGTTGGCTATTTAGCTCTGAACCAAGACAAAAAACCATTTGATAACGTCAAAGTTCGCCGCGCTATCGCCCACGCGATCAACAAGCAAGCAATCGTCGACACTGTTTATAACGGCTACGGCATGGTTGCAAAAAATCCAATGCCACCTTCCATCTGGGGCTATAACAACGACATCAAAGACTACGAATACAGCCCTGAGAAAGCAAAAGCTCTCCTCAAAGAAGCTGGTTTAGAAAATGGGTTTGAAACCGATCTTTGGGCAATGCCTGTGCCGCGCCCTTACATGCCAGACGGCCGTAAAGTTGCGGAAGCAATTCAAGGCGATCTCGCAAAAGTTGGCATCAAGGCCAAAATCGTTTCTTACGACTGGGGTACTTACCTGAAGCAAACCTCGGAAGGCCAGCACTCCATGGCACTTCTCGGTTGGACCGGCGATATCGGCGACCCAGACAACTTCCTCTATGTCCTACTCGACAAAGACAATGCGGTTAAGCCAGCTCAAAACATCTCGTTCTACAAAAGCGACAAACTCCACGAGCTGCTAACTAAAGCTCAAGTCACCTCAGACGTGCCTACAAGGACTAAGCTTTACATGGAAGCGCAGAAAATCATTCACGAAGACGCTCCAATGGTGCCGATTGCTCACTCTGAGGTCGTCCTCCCGATGTCTGCTGATGTGCAAAATCTAATCCTCGACCCGACCGGTCGTCGCCGTTTTGCTGAAGTCTGGCTGCAAAAGTAAGCTAGGCGCGGAAAACAGCCGCATTTTTTTCAAAAATATGGTACCCCGGTTCAGAACTTTTGATCTGAGCCGGGGTCTTTTTTCCCCATCTTCTGCTACTCTTGGTGATTGGTGACTGGATGATTTTAACGCTGATTGCAAAGCGCATACTGATTGCAATTCCGACATTGCTCGCTCTAACTCTCGTCGTCTTCCTGATGGTGAAAGCCGTCCCAGGTGACCCAGCTCAAATCCTATTAGGCGAACGAGCTTCTGCCGATGCCATCGCAACCCTACGCAGGGATATGGGTCTCGATCAGCCTCTGTTGGTTCAATACGGCATATTTCTCAAGAAGTTAATTTTTGAATTTGATCTTGGTCGCTCAATCGCGTCGAATGAAGACGTCATCGATGTCATTGCCCATAAATTCCCTGCGACCATGGAACTCGCTATAGCTGGAATGCTGTTCGCAATCATCATCGGTATTCCTACTGGCCTCTTTGCAGCTATCTGGCCAGCAACTATCATCGACTTTTTGAGTATGACAGTCGCGACCGTCGGCGTTTCGATGCCGATATTTTGGCTGGCATTGGTTCTGACTTGGATTTTTGGATTAGAGCTTGGGCTTTTCCCCATGTCTGGGCGCCTTGGCATCGAATTTTACTACGAACCCGTAACAGGCTTTGTCTTTATCGATTCCCTGTTGGCTAGTGACTGGAGCATGTTTACAGACGGCCTCATGCATATCGTATTGCCAGCAGTTGCCCTTGGTACAATTCCGATGGCCTTTCTTGCTCGCATCACCCGCGCATCGATGATTGAGGTCGTCAAACAAGACTACATCCGTACAGCGAAGTCGAAAGGCCTGAGGATGTGGATGGTCTACTGTAAGCACGCACTGAAAAACGCTTTTATTCCTATTCTGACCGTTTTAGGATTGCAGTTCGGCGTGCTTTTAGGCGGTGCAATTATCACAGAAACAATCTTCGCTTGGCCGGGCATTGGCAGCTGGCTACTTGAATCGGTTAATGCACGCGATTACACAGCACTTGAAGGTGGTATTTTGGTAACAGCGTCCGCATTCGTTATCGTAAACATGGCGGTCGATTTGCTTTACAGGGTCTTTGATCCGCGCATGCGATTGACCTAACTAACGATTAACTTAATAACAGCATTCGGAATATTTAAAACAAATGGCGCAAAGTCCTCTTAAGAAAGCCACTCGCAATTTCCTCCGCCACAAGCCGGGCATGATCGGTTTAGCGATTGTTTTATTTTTTATCTTCCTAGCGATCTTCGCACCTATCCTTGCCCCAGTTGATCCCTTTGCGCAGGATAATACACTTAAATTTCTTCCGCCTTTTTGGATGGAGGGCGCTAAGTGGCCGCATATTTTAGGCACAGACATCCTAGGCCGCGACGTACTCTCACGTCTGCTTTACGGAGCTCGATTGAGTTTGATGATCGGCTTTATCTCCGTCGGCGTCGGCGCTAGTGTTGGCATCCCGATGGGGATGATTTCTGGATTTATCGGGGGGATGGTTGACACGTTAATCATGCGCATTACCGACGTCATGCTGGCGTTTCCTTCCATCCTCTTAGCAGTCTGCATTGTGGCAATCCTAGGCCCATCGCTTGAAAATGCCATGATCGCAATTGGTATTGTCGCGATCCCAACCTATGCCCGCGTAGTTCGTGCGTCTGTTCTTTCGGAAAAAGAAAAGGAATATGTGACGGCCGATATCGCTCTCGGCCGTAAGCGCTTCAATATTTTATTTAAAGCGATTTTACCTAACGTCTTTAGTCCGCTGCTTGTTATCGGAACGTTAAGTTTTGCCGGTGCTGTACTTGAAGCTGCTGGTCTTAGTTTTATTGGCTTAGGCGCACAGCCACCGGTTCCAGAATGGGGGGCTTTACTATTTGAGGGAAAAACCTACGTTTTTAACGCCCCTTGGTTAATTATCTTCCCAGGACTTGCGATCCTTTTCACGGTTATTGGGTTCAATCTTTTTGGCGATGCGTTGCGCGACGTGTTTGATCCTAAATCAATCAATGGCTAAACATCTTCCACTGCTATTAAAACGAAGAAGTCTTCAAGGGATTCAATAAATGACCGACTATTTTTTGGAACTAGCAAAAAATCCCTGGGCGCAAAAAATTGCCGCTAAACTTCCATTTAGCGTTTCACTGCCGCCGGTTTTAAATAGAAAAGAAGTTCCATGGGATGACCAGGAGCTTGCTGGAAAAACAGTCCTGTTTGTGAATATCGGCGGTGCTAGTAGCTATGTTGAGTCTAACCTCAAAAAATCTGTTGCCAGCTTGAGCGGTAAAACCATCACCGAACTTTCGCCTGATAAAAAAATCGCAGCTCTAGTCATCGACCTTGGCAAAGCAGCGGACGTTCAAGACCTCGCTAACCTATACCAGACTATCCATACCTATATTAAAAAAATTCAAACATCCGGACGCCTACTTATCCATTGGCAGAAAAACGCGAAAAATGAGGCGTTTGAAGCATCGCTCTCAGCTGTAGTAAAATCACTAGGTCGAGAACTTGGAAAGTACGGTTCGACAGCAAACCTATTGCTGTCAGAAAGCAATGCCGCCGGAGCTGCAACCCAGTCAGCGCTCATTTGGTTTCTTTCAGACCGCTCCGCTTTTATATCTGGCCAAGTATTTTATATCGAAAATCATTCATCGACTGCGCAGCAAGACCTAGCAATGACGGCTCTCCTAGCTGGCCGAACCGCCATTGTCACTGGCGCTGCACGAGGCATCGGTCTTTTGATCGCTAGGCAGTTTCGCCGGGAAGGTGCGCATGTCATTGGTATCGATCATCCCAGCCAAAGTGATAGTCTAAAATCAGAAATGGATGCGATTGGCGCGGACGTATTTTTACAAGATCTTGCAGATACCAACGCCGTTAGCAATATCAAAAATCTGATTCATAACGGTCCGGGCCAAATCGATATCATGATTCACAATGCGGGGATTACTAAAGACCGCACTATTGCCAATATGCAAGCAAGCGACTGGGAACGGGTCATGCAAGTAAACTATACGTTCCCTAGCAAAATGACAATGGAACTGCTAAAACCAGGGTCCGCAATCATTCCCCTTATTAAAGAAGGCGGACGCATCGTCAATATCTCATCGATTGTTGGCATTGCTGGCAACTTCGGCCAAAGCAACTACGCAGCGGCAAAAGGTGCTTTAATTGGTCACACTAAAGACATGCACAAGCAAAAATACGGTGCCAACATCAATGCAATCGCTTGCGGATTTATCGAAACAAAGATGACGGAGAAAATTCCTCCTGTTATGCGCGAGATCGCAAGGCGGATGAATGCTTTGAAGCAAGGCGGTCTACCTGCGGACGTTGCAGAAACTGTGCTTTTTCTCAGTAGCAGCCTCGGTAGTGGCATTTCAGGGCAGACCTTTCGCGTCTGCGGCTTGCACCCAGCTGGAGCTTAAAAATTTGATCTGATGCAAAGGCAGGCAATGATCAGGACTATTCAACAAGCATTCTTGGTGACTTTGATTGCGACCTTATTCTTTGGCCAGCCAATAAAAGCTGAAGTTACCATCGAAATAAAAGCTGATCTGGCCAAAGATGAAACCTTACGAGTCTTTCCAACGTACGCATCTATCAACAGCAAAAACATAGTCACAGCAAAAATTCGAGCATGGGCTTACGAAATGGAACATCATAGCCATGTCCGAAAAGCAGCGATTTCCGCTCTAAAAAATCTCTTTGGCCTTTCCAGTATTGTCCTAGATGAAAAGATCTTTGCATTAAGGGTTCGGTATTTCTTAGTCGACAACGAACGAAACAAGACCGTCACTGTGTTTCATCGAAATAATGAACTAAAAAAAGGCGCTACGGAGACCAAGTAGCAGCTATTCGAAAAAGCCAGCGCGTTACAAATTTAGCCATCTAAGCAAGAGCACCGTTGTGAATTCGATTGATAATCCAATAATTTTTTATCCGATTCTGATTCATGTTGGTTTCATAGCTGGATTCTTCGGCAGCATGCTTGGCCTCGGCGGCGGTTGGTTGACAGTGCCTGCATTGCAGCTTTTCGGTGTTGAGCCGATGACGGCCGTCGGCACCAGCTTGACTGCGATGATCTTTAATGCCGCAACTGGTACCTACAAATATTATAGAAAAAAAATTCTCCAACTCTCTCTCGGTCTGGTTTTGGCTGGTCCTGCATTAATAGGCGTCTACGTTGGAAAAAACACACTGGCAATGCTGGCAGCCGCCGGTCAGTCTGAGGTCGTACTGCAATACGCTTTCATTGTCCTAATGGTGACTCTTGGCATCGTCATGACAATAAGTTCGAGAAAAAAGGAGTCAAAATCTTTGCACAAATTGCCTGGAAAGTGGGCGGTTCTGGGACCAGCAGTTCAGATCAATGAACAACTAAGGATCGGTGTCTTAAATACCTGCGTTGTAGGTCTAACAGCAGGCTTCTTGTCTGGTTTACTCGGCATTGGTGGCGGCATCATTATGACACCAGCGCTCGTCTTTTTCTTTGGCATCAGCATCGTGCAGGCTGCTAGTGCCTCTCTGGTTTCCGTACTCATTTCTTCCCTTCTGGGCAGCAGTCTTTATTGGTATGAAGGCAAAGCGATCTTTATTTATGCGATTATTCTTGCTGCAAGTACCGCGGCGGGCAGCTACCTAGGGTCTTCACTTGCCCCGCGTATGCACGAGGGCGTGCTGAAAAAAATCTTTGCTTGTTTGGCGTTCTTGACCGCGACCGCACTGATTTTAAAAGGCACTGAGCACTCTATCCTCTCCGTGATCATTTTGCTCGTTGGTGCATCCATCCTGTTTTTATTCGCTCTAAAAGCCAAGAAAAAAGAGAGCCTGAGTTAGGCTCTCTTAAAATCGTCGAAAAACTGCTTTAAATCATGGGACCGAGCGGTCGGCTGTCCAACGAACATGATCCTTTAACTTTGCATCCAAAAACATTGCCTCTGTTCTAACAACAATAGCCTTGGGTGCTTTACCTTTCAGGCTACCGCACTGGTGGCTGTAGTTAAGCGTACCACTATAGTTTGCAAAGGCGAGTACGCGTTCAGCATAGCTAGTAGGAGACGTTATCCAACGTTTTATCTCACGCGGATTTGGCACGTAAGCATCGAGATTTTCAGCAGCCCAACCAATGGTTGATTTATTCAGGCTCAACGACGCATTCAGAGTGCTCTCAAATGATTGTGCGACCATTGATGTACAGTGGTTACCCGGAATCCGGTAGGTAGGCATACTCATGTAGGTCTTGGTCCAATACCGACTCATCAACGCAGCATGCGACCTATTTACACATATCGGTACACGAATGACCGTATAGTCATCTGCTAATGTATCAATATTGGCCATAATCTCGCGCACGCCGATTTCAGAAGCAGACGAAACATTGTCAAAGCGGTGAGGATTATCCCACCATTGAGTGCCCGGAACGCCAGCAAAAAGTCCGTTGACCGGTCCAGGTGGTAAACTGAAAATTCCTGGATCACCGACTTTTACTTTCTTGCCTTCGAGAGTGTCCTGGCCAGGACCAAAGTCAAAAAACATGTCATCGCGGTTGTTAACATCTTCGCCAGCGGTGCCGCGACTGATAGAAATGGCAGTGTGTCCCACGGTTGGTGTTCCTGCTGTTTCGAATTCAATAAAGATATTAACTAAGGAGCAAGGGTCTGACTCAGCAACGGGACAATTTGCAGCGTTAGCAACATCGCCGGTATTAGTATAACGGTTCACATCATTAAGACGTTTTGTAACTGCTTTAACAACTTCTTCCGGCGTGTTTGCAGATACCATTTCGCCAAGGATGTTGGCAGCGACAGCTCCCTGAACTTCAGAATCAGATTCTTCACTTGTTGTTTTACAAGACGCTGCAAAAACTCCAGCCGCAAAAATAAACCAAAGACTTCTTCTTTTCATGTGCCCGCCATATGATCGTGTAAATGTATTGGATAGTTCTATGATACAGACTAGGCCCTCAGGCTTGAATGGGTAAAAACTTCCTAGCTCATATGCAGTGAGTTTTTCCACTTCTTTTGTCTAAGCCAATTTAACAAGTAATAAAGAAAAACAGCGATGATGTAAGTGAAGACAATGATCTTTGTGCTAGTGATAACGACACCGTACATGTAAACAATGCCGCTATTGAGACGGCGAACTTCTATGGCGTAACAAACAGCCAAAGTCACAGTAGTGAGGGTTACCGATAGGATACGAAAGATCCATTCCGGTTTGAACGATTGCTTTCGATCCCATTTTTTAACGACCCACCACACCAAAGCACAGAGACCAAATACGGAACTAAGAAATTGCAGACAACTATAAAGAGGATAACCCGCTACCACTTCTAAAAGGCCAGGAAACATCGACACTCCAAACGCGCTGCGATGGGTGAATCCATCCCACAACTGATGAGTTGCCGAACCTATCAATAGAGACAGTAGAATTAGAAAATAAGACGGTGTCGTTGATTTAGAAAAGAGTGGAGCTCTTAGTGGCCCGGGACAAAGTTCCGAGGTGGCAGGACGCAGTATGTAAGTCCATAATAGCCAGACCAACACACCGATCGGGAGATCATAAAGAACAAGGCCGGAGGGACTATGGCTAAAGTTATACAAACCAAAAGATGTAAAAATTGGTAGATCAGGAACCATTGTACCGATAATCAATGCGGATTTTGAAAGACTCGTGCGAAAAAGAGGCAATGCTGCCGCAGCATGACTGAAGGTGAATGGCATTTTTTTACTCCTTGGTGACATCCCGTTTACTTGCAGTAATCTTCGGGTATAGTCTTGCACAGCGTGTGCACCCAATGTGCAATGTCAGTGCAAGTCGTCATCTAAGGAGATTTACCAATGAAACTATACTATTCTGCCGGAGCCTGTTCCCTAGCTCCCCATATCGCTCTGTACGAAGCAGGCCTAAAATTCACCACCATTCCAGTTAATTTGCGCACAAAGGTTATGAAAGTCGGAAACACCGAAAGTGATTTTCTAAAAGTAAACCCAAAAGGATATGTCCCAACAATCGAGCTGAATAACGGCGAAATTTTGTCAGAATGCGCGGCAATTCTGCAATACATCGCTGACCAAGCGATAGAAAAGAATCTAATCCCCCGCAACGGAACGTTTGAACGTTACCGCTGTATCGAGTGGATCACCTTCGTCTCAACAGAAATTCACAAAGGCATCGGTCCACTTTGGAAACCCACTACACCAGACGAATACAAACAAATAGTCCTCGCCACACTGCATACCCGCTTTGAACTACTTAACAAGCATTTCGAAAAAAATACCTTTCTCTGCGGAGCAAACTTTACCGTCGCTGATGCTTACCTCTTCACCGTCGCGAACTGGACGCACTCTTTAAAAATCAGCATGACAGCCTATCCAAAACTTACCGACTATCTCGCACGTGTCAGTAAGCGACCAGCCGTTCAGCAAGCAATGAAAGCAGAAGGCCTACTGAAATAGAGGTGGATGGGGGGTTCAGGTCAGTCACTTGACCCTTTCACTCCTGCCAAGGCCTCGTCATATCTGGTATTTTTTATTCTCTATGGGGTTTCTAACACATGTTCCGATAAGAATAGATCAAGGCAATGCCACTTGGGAGCATGCATGGCCAACATCTTTCATCTTTTCCTAGCAATGAGTGTTTGGCTCTTGTCGCCGTTTGCTTTTGCAAAAACAATTCCTATCCTTGAGGGACCCAAAACCTGGAAAAGCGTTTTCATGACTGGCGATGACAGCATACCCGCATTTGACAACGCACGCCTTGCTGCCATTGAAAAGTGGAGACGGGACGGCATCAATGACACTCGTCAATTGAGTATGGAAGCTAGAAAAGTTAACAAGATCGTTACCGCTAGTAGCGCTGATGGACTTGATAACGCTCTGCGAAGCCTTCGTATCAAAGATGACGAAGGTTGCATGATTTGGCTGACCTCGCACGGAAATGAAGACGGCCTATTTATGCGTGACCAACCCTTTTTGAGTCCCGAAGCTTTAGACGCTATTCTAGATAAGAGATGCGCTACAAATCCGACCGTTATCTTCATTTCGGCCTGTCACTCAGGCACGTTTTTAAGCATCCAAGCGCCAAACAGAACAATATTGACAGCCGCCAGAAAAGACCGGAAATCCTTTGGCTGTAGCATTAAATATCAATATACGTTTTTCGACGAATGCCTGTTGAAATATTACGGAAAATCTAAGACGTTCGAAGGTCTCTACGTTCGCGCTAACATTTGTATTAAAAACAGGGAAGTTGCCGAAGAAGCTTCACCACCGTCGATGCCGCAGCTTAGTGTCGGCAAACAGATGAAAAACCTGGTCATCCCGCGAAAGGACATACCAGGTTCGGTAAAACTAAAAACAAAAAGTAAACCTAAAGTCTGATCACTTCGTAAAGCAAGATTTGATACCCCAGCCGCCAGTTGAGGCACCAGAGGTGCCAGACCTCTTCTTAAGAACCTCACTCATAAAATTAGCAACCTCGACGCTTGATAACGCGTTCGCTTGATAGCGGGTAAAAAACTCCGGACTCTCGGAAAACGGAATGTCATAGACCGGAGAGTTCAAACCCCAAAACCCAGCTTCGTATTGAAACTTCATGATGTTTTGTTTGCGGTTAATCCAAAGGTCATAGATATAGCGAGTACTGCCGTTATCAAAAGTACAATAGAGACCAGATGGACGTCGATTAAGGGTCACTGATGACATTAATTCAACCAATTTGCGCGGGTCAGCTGGCTCAAAAATCTTGCGATTGAATGCGGGAAAGTCGCAGTCCTGTAGGACACCAGTGCGACATTTATTGATCGCTGCGGTTGCTAAATCAATATATTCCTGCAGCTCTTTGATCTTAACCGAAATGTCGCCTCCAAACGCAGACCCAATCTTATTGGGGAAATATTCTGATAGCAGTGCATAGTGCTCATGCATCTTCTTCGCAGTTTCAAGCGATGTAAACATATTGGAAAGCTGAGCCTTACCAAATGCGGTCGATACCTTGGCTCTAAGTGGTAAGACGTTGGTATCGACCAACTGGATCTTTCCATTTTCGTCTTTAAAGGATGCAGTGGAGTATGGTTGGAGGCCAAAAGACATGATGCTTGGATTTGGATTGCTGTTCACTGTCTTTTTAAAGTTTTGAACTTTCTCCATAGCTTGCTCAAGATTCATCGCAACGGTATCATCACCAGAAATTTCTGCGACCTGTACTGAAGTTTGCATCAGGCTACGGCTGATTTCAAGATTTGCAGCAGTCGTTGCCGTTGCATTAACTCCCGTTGCCATCTCCTTAAGTTTGAGCTGATTTTCTTGAGCAAATTTAGCTTCTTTTGAATCTTTTTTGAGTTCCGCAACAGCGATCAGCTCGCCGCCGCGCGCAACGAACTGAACATACTTGTCGCCACAGGCTGTAAGAAACTGAGCCTTGCTATCAGCGGTGTTGGTCTTAAGTCCGCCCATAATATCTTGACGGATCAGTGGTACGTCGATGTCTTTTACGTCTCTGATATAGATGGCTTTGATTACAAGGTAAGAGCTTTCTTTGCTGGCTGTAATTCCTGCACTAGAGGTCGACGACGCAGTCCCTTTAAAATTCTGGTAAGCACCTGCGCCTTTAATTGATGAACTCAGTGTTGCCTTTAAAGACGCTTCATCCTTACAAAATTTTACAAGTATGCACGAATCCGAAGTGCGCCGTTTTGCACAATTAGCATAAACTGCGTCTTCATCGGTTTCGTCTAAAGAAAAGCCTTCTTCGCCTGCAAGGCTCAAGCCTCCGGCACCGGCACCATTATTATTATCTGTGTTTGGAACAACATCGGCTGTTTGATCGGTGGGTTTTGTCGTCGCATCTTCAATACAGCGCCTTTTGGTTTCCATGGAAGCAGCATCGATACCGTATCCTAAATCTAGACTACTATCGGCTCTCGAGGTGATGATGAAATCATCTGCAACAATCTCTTCAAACTTAACTTCAGACTCGTCACTTTTGGTTTTGCAGCCATTTAGACAGCTAGCGAACGCGAATGATGTCAGAGCAACTGATCCGTACATGCGATACATCGGCAATACCCCTACTGTTTATTTACGTATCAAAAGTATAGTTGAAATATTTATCGTTGTATCTTGAAGGTAGTACAACTGCGCCAATGCTAGAGACATCCCCACCCGCACCCCAATGAAATGATTCGGCTTAGGGCTGATATTGCCAACTTTTCCAAAAAATTCGCTAAACTCATGCTTAAAATAAAAAACCGGAGTCGAAACTCCGGTTTTTCATATTTCACTTTTAAGACTTATTTCCAGTAGCTGTATGGACGGTAGCAGTAGTAGTTGTAGCCACCACCTGAGTAATACGATGGGCGGTAGTGACCGTAGTTCCAGCCGTAACCTTTGCTATAAAGAACTGGCTTATAGCTGTTGTACCAGTAGTTGTGACCCCAGTTACCACCACCATAGCCGTTGTTGTTGCCGTAGCTGTTGTTATTGCCGTAGCTGTTGTTGTTACCGTAGCTATTGTTGTTGCCGTAGCTGTTGTTGTTACCGTAGCTATTGTTGTTGCCGTAACTGTCATTACCATAGCTGCTGCTTCCGCCGTAGTTATCCCAAGCTTGCCATGACTGAGTTGAGGTATCGTCATTTAGCTCGTCTTTACCGCTGATCATTTTTTGTGGAGCAGCGCCGGTTGCGAATGCAGCTGCGACAGCATCTGCGCTTTCAAGTCCGTCAGCCTGACCAACAGTCATCATCTGCGGTTCACCAGTTGCGTTGCCCTCTGCATCAACAGGAACGCGCACGATCGCAGCTGCTGGTATTGTTTTGTACTCTGCTTCGAGAGCAACTTTTTCTTCTTCCGTTACTTCAACGCTTTGTTCTTCGCCGTTGTTGCTTTGTTTTTTGTCGTCCTTGGTGCCGCAAGCCGTTAGGCCGCCAACAAGTCCTGCAATCGTTAGTGCGAGTGTTGGAATTGTGTTGATGACGCGCATGATGTTCCTCCAGTGATTAATTGCGGGGTCTAAAATCCCCGTTCGGATTTTGTTTACTGATTGACAAGCCATTTTGTACACGACGGAATTTATATCATTTTTTTAAAAAATCAAGCTTATTCTATGGTTATTAAAGAAATGCCAATGATTTTGTATGGTTATGTATGGTTTTTTTAAAATTTTTTTATGATTCTGTTGAAAAAACAGTCATTCGCGTGCGGCGTTCTGGGTCATTTTCGGGGAAGTCATCGTCCGAACTAGCGCGCCAGATGGGGCGGAGCCGGCCTTCTGAAGCATGAATAATGTGATCGTCAAACTGAGCATGGGACATGCGGAAATCATGGCAAACTGCTGCTAGCCAGGACTTATCTTCGAGCACATTGCAACACATGGCGATGAGGGTTTCGAAGTCTTGACCTTCTGGTCGATGCTTCGGTGCATAAGGGGGTGGAGGAACTTTCGGTGGAGGGTCTAAAATAATGCCCGAAAATTTTTGTCCCCATTTTATTGCGCGCGGTAGATGAAAATATATATCGCCGCGAAGTAGTCCTCTGTTATCAGGCGTCAGACCATTGAATAGGTAATTGTATTGAACGCGGTCAAGCGCTTCTCGGCCCTTATCCAGGTGGACAACTTCCTTCGCACCACCTAACCGCGCTGCAATCCCAAGACTGCCAGTATGGGCAAAAAGATTGAGCACACGACTGCCCTCAGCATTGGACTTTAACCAGCGTCGGAGCGGCCTAGCATCTAAATAAAGCCCGTTTGAATGGAGAGTGAGCGTGTCGGCGAAATAGAAGTTGCTGTCTTCG